>JAICVV010000015.1 GCA_025935155.1 Alphaproteobacteria bacterium | reverse complement strand
GCGGCCGATCGTCTGGCCCAAAAGGGTGCGCGAATCGTATTCGTGGCGCGGGATCGCGCCCGCGGCGAGGAGATGCGCAAGCACTTGCGCGCCATTGCCGGGCACGCAGACCACGCGGTCCACTACGCTGATCTGTCACGCGTGTCAGAGATGAAGCGTGTGGCCGAGGCGATTTCGGTCACCGAGCCGCAGATCGATGTCCTCATCAACAACGCCGGCGCGCTATTCACTCACCGGCAGGTAACGGACGACGGGCTGGAGCGCACCTTCGCGCTCAACCACATGTCATATTTCATTGTCACCAATCTGCTCCTGGACCGCCTTCGTGCCACACCCGGCGCGCGCGTCGTCTCGACGGCGTCGGATGCGCACAAAGGCAAGCGGCTGCGGTTTGACGACCTTCAAGCGTCGCATGGTTACTCCGGTTTCGCGATGTACGGCCGGACCAAGCTGATGAATATTCTGTTCACGCGCGAGCTGGCGCGCCGTCTTGCAGGAACCGGCGTGACGGCGAATTGCCTGCATCCCGGATTTGTATCGACCCGCTTTGGCGATCAGAGCGGAGGTTTCATGTCGTTGGCGGTACGGATCGCCAAGAACTTTGCCCTCGCGCCGGAGCAGGGCGCCGAGATGATCATCTATCTCGCTTCTTCGCCAACCGTGGAAGGAAAGAGCGGCGGTTACTATTACAAATGCAAGCTGGACACGCCCTCACGCGCCGCCCAGAACGATGCCGATGCCGCGAGACTGTGGGAAATCTCGGCGAAAATCAGCGGCGTGGGATTCTAGCCCGCGATTGTCCTCCCCGGCCGGCCAGGGATGACAATTCGTCATTTGAAAACAGCGCGGGCGTTCTGCAGCTCCACTTTGCCGTTGGCCACCAATCCCAGCGCTTCGGGATACACTTTGTGCTCCAGCTCAAGCACGCGTGCGCCAAGCGTCTCAGTGGTGTCGCCGGGCAGCACAGGCACACATGCCTGCGCGACGATGGGCCCGGAATCCAGTTCGGCTGTCAGGAAATGGACCGTGCAGCCGGACACCTTGACGCCCGCTGCCAGCGCCTGCTCATGCACGTGAATGCCCGGAAAGGCCGGCAGCAGAGAAGGATGGATGTTCAGGACACGGCCTTCCCAGCGCTTCACGAACCACTCGGAATGAATGCGCATAAATCCCGCCTCGCAAACCAGCGAAACATCGGCCTCGCGTAGCGCCGCATCGATGGCGGCATCGAAATCTTCACGCGAGGCAAATTGCCTGTGCGGAATGACTTTCGTCGGAATTTCCGCTCGTGCGGCAATCGCGAGACCGCCTGCGTCCGGCTTATTGGAAATTACCAGAACGATTTCGGCCGGATAATCCGGCGCGTGCGCGGCTTCGATCAGCGAGCCGAGATTGCTGCCGCGCCCGGAAATCAGAACAGCGGTGCGAACGCGCGCCATCAAAGCCTCAGCGCGCCGGTGTACTGCACCTTCGGTTCGAGGCCGCCCGCAACCAAAGTGCCCAGCCGCGTGGCGCGGTCGCCGCTCTCCTGGTATGCGTCGATCACATGCCCGGCGCATTTCTCGCTCGCCACGAGAATCAGCCCGATCCCGCAGTTGAAAGTGCGAAGCATCTCTTGTTCTGCGATGCCGGCAGATTTGGCCAGCCACCCGAACACCGGCTGCGGTGTCCACGCAGAAAGATCGACTTCCGCATCAAGACCATCGGGCAGCACCCGCGGCAAATTCTCCGTGATGCCGCCACCGGTGATGTGCGCAAGCCCTTTGATGCCGCCCGCATGCAAGGCGGCGAGGGTACTCTTCACGTAAAGGCAGGTGGGCGCGAGCAGCGCCTCGGCGAGGGTTTTGCCGCCGCCGAACGGTGCCACCGCGCCATAAGAGGCGCCGCTCTCCTCGACGACCCGCCGCACCAGCGAAAATCCGTTCGAATGCACGCCGGAAGAGGAAATGCCGATCAGCACATCTCCCGCGGTCATCGCCTCGCGATTCGGCAGAATGCTGCCGCGTTCCGCTGCGCCGACCGCGAAACCGGCAAGGTCGAAATCCTTCCCGGCATACAGGCCGGGCATTTCTGCTGTCTCGCCACCGATCAACGCACAACCGGATTCGATGCAGGCATTGGCGATACCTTCGATTACGGTTGCTGCGGCATCCACGTCCAGCTTGCCGGTCGCATAGTAATCCAGAAAAAAGAGCGGCTGTGCCCCCTGCACCACGATGTCATTGACGCACATCGCCACCAGATCTTTGCCGATGCCGCCGAACAGGCCTGTCTCGATGGCGATCTTCAGCTTGGTGCCGACGCCATCGGTGGACGCGACCAGCACCGGGTCCTTGAAACCAGCCGCCTTCAGGTCGAACAAGCCGCCAAAGCCGCCGAGATCGGCGTCCGCGCCGGCCCGCTTTGTGGCGCGGGCAAACGGCGCGATCCGCCTCACCAGCGCATCGCCGGCGTCGATATCGACGCCTGCGTCCTTATAGGTGAGGCTCGATTTGGTTGGATTCATCGCCGCAACAGAAACATCGTCATGCCGGCGGCGTTAAACCAGCCGGAACCGGAAGCCGCAAGTTGGAGCACGACAGCGCTTTCACCGCATCGCCGCTGCCGGTATAATTTGGGACAATAAGCAGGGCTTTCATGCGCTTCTTTCCTGTCATCACCGCCTTCGCCGTCGCGGCGCTCGCCGTTGGCGCTGCACCCAAGCCGAAGTCCCCCACTCCGCCTGCGCCCGCCAAAGCGGCACCGGCGAAACCGGCTGCGGGCAAGGGCGACCCTTACAGCGTCACTGTGCCGGTTGACGCCTCGGCCGCTTCGGCCTCGGTGGCCGAGAACAACGCGATCAATGGCGGACGGGCCAGAGCCTGGACGGAGCTGTCGCATCGCCTCGTGCCGCAGAAGGACTGGGGCAAGTTGCCGCCGCTGGACACCGACGCGCTGGAGCGCCTTATTCGCGGCTATTCTGTCGCGAACGAGAAGCGTTCCACCACCCGATACGTCGCCCGCATTACTTATGTCTTTAATCCGGCGGCGGTGAAGCACGTCTTCCGGCTGGCGAATCTTGGCGTGGCGGAGCAGGGCGGCACCGCCATTTTGCTCGTGGCCATGGCGCCCAGCTACAACGCCCACTCCGCCTGGGCGCAGGCTGTGGCACAGGCCAAAATTGCTTCCGCCCAGTTCCCACTAGTTACGCCGATCGGCGATGCCGTCGATCAGTCTTCGCTGGGGCCGCTGCGTTTCGGCGACGCCGGATGGGGCCAGGTGCAATCCGTCGCCGCGCGGGTCCACGCCGGCGAGGCGGTTCTGATGCAAGCCGGTAACCCAGCCGCCAGCAAGCTGACCATCCGGATGCGTCGCATCGGTCCCGGCCAACCAGTCGTCCTGAGTGACGTCGAGATCCCGGTTGCGGCCGGAACACCGCCGGAAAAGGCCTATGCGGCTGCCGCCCAGCAGGCCGAAGCCGCCATCGAGGATGCCTGGAAGAACAGGGGCACGGTCGATGTCAGCAAGAAGTCCCGCATGGTGGCCGAAGTGCGCATTGCTTCGCTGGGGGAGTGGACCAGTGTGTTCTCGCGGCTGTCATCCGTGCCTTCGGTCAGCGATGTCGATCTGATCGCTATGAACACTGGGGAAGCACGGGTGGGCTTCTCCTATACCGGAACTCCGGACCAACTGCGGGCGGCAGCGGAGCAGTCGAAGCTCACGCTGACGGACCGCGGGGGCTCGTGGTGGATTGCTGCGGGCGGCGAGTCCGGCGGCGAGGCGGCTTCGCCGGAATGATCCGCCAGCTTCCGAACACGCTCACCACCTTGCGGCTCCTTTCGGCACCGTTGCTGGCCGCGCTCCTTCTTTATGGACACCAGACCTACGCTTTCGTGGTGTTCGCGTTTGCCGGACTGACCGATGCGGCCGATGGATTCGTCGCCAAACGGTTCGGCTTGATGACGCGGGTCGGCCGTTACCTGGATCCGGCAGCGGACAAGTTCCTGATGCTGGTGGCATTTCTCGCGTTGACCGCCATGAAAGACAGTCGGACGCCGCTCTGGCTAACGCTGATCGTTATTGGCCGGGACATCGGTATCGTGCTGGGAATCTTCGTTGCCCGGCTCCTGGCACTGCCATTGCGCATCCAACCGCTCCCGATCGGTAAGTTTTGCACCGCTGTGCAGGTCGCCTATGTGGCTCTGGTGTTGCTGTTTCTGGCGCTGCGCATTGAGGCACCCCGCACGCTGGAGGCCGCCGCGATGGTTGCAGCCGCCTTCACCATTACATCGTGGCTTGCCTATTCCGTTCTATGGCTAAAAGCACTTGCCGCGCGTTACCGGCAGGCGGTCTGATCCGGATTACGCAGTGCCATCGCAGATTCCCTTGCCGCTGGACAATGCGCCCGCGCTCACGCGGGCGGACTTCATTGTCGCCGATGGCAATCGCGACGCGCTCGCCTTTATCGAATCGTGGCCGGCCTGGGCAGTGCCGGCCGCCGCGCTGTACGGTCCGGCCGCTTCGGGCAAGAGCCATCTGGCGGCAATCTGGATGGCACGAAGCCGCGCGCAACGAGTTTCGGCGGCAGCGCTAAGCGGCAGCGCCTTCGTGCTGCTGGATCGGACCTATCCCGTGGTCATTGAAGATGTTGACACCAGCCAGCCCAATCCGGCGCGGGACACGGCCATCTTCGAGTTGCTGGAGTCTGCGTCTCACGCAGCGCCGGTGCTGCTCACCGGCCGCACGGAACCCGCATCCTGGACCTTCGCGCTACCCGATTTGGGGTCGCGATTTTCTGCGCTTGTGGGATTCTCTCTCTGGGCCCCGGACGATTTTTTGTTGCGTAGGCTCGCGCAAAAATTGTTCGAAGATCGTCAGCTTGCGGTACCGGAACAGACCGTCGAGCAGATGCTGCGGGCGCTGGAGCGCAGCCCCGCTGCGGTGCGGGAATTCGTAGCGCGTGCCGACGCGAAAGCATTGGCAGAGGGCCGCAGCATAAATTCCGCTCTGGTACGGGAACTCCTTGCCCGGGATGCCACCGGCGAATGACAGATTCGGGGATTTCGTTTAGGCTTGCTCACCCAATTTGCGCGAAACTCGGCGAATGGCCAAAGCGAACATCGAAGAAATCGTCGGGACGGGAGACGGTCTGCCGTTCGAAACGGAAAATGTCGTTCAGACGGCGTCCGGCACGGAATCGCCGGACCGGTTTATCAATCGTGAGCTTTCCTGGCTCGCCTTCAACCGGCGGGTTCTGGATGAAGGGCGCAATCCGCGTCATCCGCTGCTGGAGCGGCTGCGGTTCCTCTCGATTTCTGCCTCAAACCTCGATGAATTCTACATGGTGCGCGTTGCCGGCCTGCGCGGCATGGTCAGCGCGGGCGTCACTACCCCAAGCGACGATGGCTTGACGCCGGCGCAGCAGCTTCTCCGCATCGATCGGGCCGCGGGCGAATTGATCGCCGATCAGCAGAACCTCTGGTCGGCCTTGCGCGGCGAACTCCGCAACACTGGCATCGCAGTGATGAAGCGGGAAGAATTGACCGAGGGGGACCGCGCCTGGCTGAATGCGCATTTCCGCGAGCAGATATTCCCGGTGCTCACGCCTTTGGCGCTGGATCCGGCGCACCCGTTTCCATTCATCCCCAATCTTGCATTCACGCTCGCGCTGCAGCTCACACGAAAGAAGGACGGCAAGAGCATCACGGCGCTTCTGCCGATTCCCCCGCAGTTGCAGCGATTCATCCGGATCCCGAACGAGGGATCGGAGGCGCGGTTTCTAACTCTGGAGCGTGTCATCGGGCTTTACCTCGATCAGCTGTTCCCGGGCTATCATGTCAACGGTTCTGGACTGTTCCGCATTATCCGCGACAGCGATGTGGAAGTGGAGGAAGAAGCCGAAGATCTCGTTCGCCTGTTCGAGTCTCTGCTGCGGCGCCGCCGGCGCGGCTCCGTCATCCACGTCCAGTGCAGCGAGACAATGCCGCAAGAGCTGCGCAGCTACATCGCCGATCACCTGGATGTCGAACTCTCGGATCTCATTATCGTCAAGTATCTGCTCGGCCTGAACGACACAAAGCAGTTGATCCTGGAGGAACGGCCCGATCTGCAGTTCAAGCCGTTTGTCGCGCGCTTTCCCGAACGCATCCGCGACTATGGCGGAGACTGTTTCGCCGCGATCCGCGCCAAGGACATCATAGTGCATCACCCGTTCGAGAGCTTCGACGTTGTGGTGCAGTTTCTGAGGCAGGCTGCCACCGATCCGAACGTGGTGGCCATCAAACAGACGCTCTACCGCACGTCGCAGGATTCCTCCATCGTCAAGGCCCTGATCGAAGCGGCCGATGCCGGCAAATCGGTCACTGCGCTGGTGGAATTGAAGGCGCGTTTCGACGAGGCGGCAAACATCCAGTGGTCGCGCGATCTCGAGCGTGCAGGCGTGCAGGTGGTCTACGGGTTTATCGAGCTCAAAACCCACGCCAAGGTGAGCCTGGTTGTGCGGCGCGAGAGCGGCCGGCTGCGCACCTACGTGCATTTCGGCACCGGCAACTATCATCCCGTGACGGCGAAAATTTACACCGATCTCTCCCTGTTCTCCGCCGATCCGGCGCTGGGCCGCGACGCCGCGCAGCTGTTTAATTTCGTCACCGGCTATGCGGAACCGGTCAGCCTGGAAAAAATCGCCATCTCGCCGCTGAATCTGCGCGCGAGACTGGTGGATGCCATCCAGGAAGAGATCGCGCATGCGCATGCCGGACGCCCGGCCGCGATTTGGGCGAAGCTGAATTCGCTGGTGGATGCGCGCATCATCGATGGGCTTTACAAGGCGAGCCAATCCGGTGTGCGGATCGATCTCGTGGTGCGTGGCATCTGTTGCCTGCGGCCCGGAGTACCCGGACTGTCCGAAAATATTCGGGTGAAAAGCATTATCGGCCGCTTCCTGGAACATGGCCGCATTGTGTGCTTCGGCAACGGTCATGGCTTGCCGTCTCCGAAAGCGAAAGTGTTCATCACCTCGGCGGACTGGATGCCGCGCAATCTGGATCGCCGCGTGGAAACGCTTGTTCCTATCGAAAATCCAACCGTGCACGAGCAGGTGATGGGTCAGATCATGGTGGCGCTACTGAAGGATCATGCCCAAAGCTGGACCATGCAGCCGGATGGCACTTACGTGCGCGATCCCGGTTATCTGCGCGAAGATGCGTTCTCCGCGCACACATATTTCATGACCAACCCATCGCTATCGGGCCGCGGGCGCGCCCTTAAAATGACGCAGAAGCGGCCCATTTCGATTGCCAGCCAAAATGGCTGACGCTGTGGCACTCGCCGACCTCCGCACGATTTCAGTTTCGCAAGATGCGCAGGCGCCGGAAAACCGTTTGGGCCCGCTCGCCATCGTGGATATCGGCTCCAATTCCGTTCGCCTGGTGATCTACGACTCCATTACGCGCGCGCCGGCCGTGCTGCACAACGAAAAGGCCATCTGCGCCATCGGCCGCAACATGGTGTCGAACGGCCGCCTCAATGAGGAAGGTATACGATCCGCGCTGGCGGCACTCGCGCGCTACCGCATGCTTGCCGATGCGCACCGTGCGGATGTCCGTGAAGCGGTCGCCACGGCAGCGGCGCGCGATTCCCCGAACGGCAACGATTTCGTGTCCCGTGCCGAAGCCGCCTGGGGTAGTCCCATCCGCATTCTCTCAGGAGAAGAGGAGGCCCGCATCGCGGCTGAGGGTGTCATTGCCGGTATTCCAAAGGCAGACGGCCTTGCCGCCGATTTGGGGGGCGGCAGCCTCGACATGGTGCCAGTCAGGGAGGCGCAGACAGGGGCGCCGCTCACCTTTCCGTTCGGGCCCTTGCGCCTGATGGATCTGGCGAAAGGCGACCGCGACAAAGCGAGGGAGATCGTCGACCGCGGGCTCGAGAAATCCGGGCGCCTTGCGCAGGTAAGCGGGCGCACGCTCTATGCCGTTGGCGGAGCATGGCGCAGCTTTGCGCGTGTCGACATGGAAGAGACGCGATATCCATTGCACGTGCTCCACCAGTACGAAATTCCTCGCGGCCGCGCGCTGAAGCTGGCGCGGGTAATGGCGCAGATGTCACGCAAATCGCTCGACCGGATGGGTGTCATTTCGCGCCGGCGCGCCGAAGCGCTGCCCTATGGGGCCATCGTGCTGGAGCGCCTGCTCCTCTCGGCCAATCTCGATCGCGTGGTAATCTCGGCGTATGGCTTGCGAGAAGGTCTGTTGCATGTGCAGCTTTCGCCCGAAGAGCGCGCCAAGGACCCGCTGATTGAATTCGCGGCCAGTGCGAACCGGCGCCTCTCGCGGACTCCTGCACATGCGAGCGAATTGTTCCGCTGGATGGCGCCCCTTTTCGAGGACGAAACGCCGGTGCTGCGGCGCGTCCGCGAAACGGTCTGCCTCTTCTCCGACATCGGATGGCGGCGTCACCCTGACGATCGCGCCACCGGTGGCTTCAACGAAGTCGTCACAGCGCCGTTCGCCGGCGCCTCGCACCGCGACCGCATGCTCATCGCCACCGCCATTTTCCATCGCTATTCGGGCGATGAGGACTTTTCCGGAAAGAGCGGCATTCAGGAATTGCTCAATGCTGGGGATAGCCGGCTCGCGAGGCGCCTGGGGCTCGCCGCACGGCTTGGCTTTGCCATTTCCACAGCCGCGGTCGGGGAATTGCCGCATTACCCGCTGAAGATGGCGGGAAATCGGCTGCTTCTCGAAATTTCCCGCTGGCGCGCTGCCATCGCCGCGGAACCGGTCCAGAAACGGCTGTCGGAGTTGGCGCAGTCGCTTGGACTCAAGAGTGACCTTATTGTCGCTTAGCTTGCAACCGTCGTCTGGGGGGGCTTTAACCATATCGAAGCAGCCTTAGGTTTAAGTACCCGCCACAATCCGCTGGCTGGCGAAGGAGAAAGTTTATGGGTGGCCTGAGCATCTGGCACATTCTCATCGTGGCGATGATCGCCGTTCTGCTGTTTGGCGGCCGCGGCAAGATTTCCGAATTGATGGGCGATGTGGCCAAAGGCATCAAAAGTTTCCGGAAAGGGCTGAATGAGCCCGATGAGGACGATCATCGCGTCCGGCCCTTGGCCGATCAGCGGCGCGATGAGGCGATTGTGAACAAGGATCAGACCGCCGGTCGCTAGTTCCAGCCGATGATCGACCTTTCCTGGAGCCACATTCTTATCGTGCTTGTGGTGGCCCTGGTGGTGGTCGGGCCCAAAGATTTGCCGCGCCTGATGCATATGATCGGCAAGTGGCTCGGCAAGGCTCGCGCCATGGCGGACCAGTTCAAGAAGAGTTTCGACGAGATGTCGCGGCAGGCTGAGCTGGATGAGCTGCGCGCCGAAATTAACGCGCTCCGGAATGAGCGGCCGTTTACCGGAATCGAGCAAACGCTGCATGAACCTGTGTTGCCGCCCGATGCCGCTCCGAAGCTTCCGGCCATTTCGGAGACCGGCGCGGCAGAGGTGCAGGATGAAACGCACGATGCGGCGCCCGTATTGCCTGTTCCGGTGGTGGCCGCTCCGCATGACGGCGAACCGCCGCCATGACGATCCGCACGCCAGAAGACGAGGCCGACATCGAATCGACCAAGGCGCCTCTGCTCGATCATCTTATCGAGCTGCGCAAGCGCATCATCTGGTCGCTCCTCGCGCTCGCCGTGTGCTTTGGAATCTGCTTCGGCTTCTCGAAGGAAATCTACGCCTTCCTCACTGAGCCACTCGCACATGCGCTCGCCGGTCAGCCGAATCATCACCTGATTTACACCAGCGTTTACGAGACATTTTTCACCTATGTGAAGCTCGCCGTGTTTGCGGGGCTGTGCCTCTCATTTCCCATCATTGCCTCGCAGATATGGCTGTTCGTGGCACCCGGGCTCTACCGGCAGGAGCGCAAGGCATTTCTGCCGTTCCTTGTCGCCACGCCGGTTCTGTTCCTTATGGGCGCGGCATTCGTGTTCTACGTGATGCTTCCCTTCGCGATCCGCTTTTTCGTCGGATACCAGACGCCGGGCGGCCCCAACAATCTCGGCATCGAGCTCATGCCAAAAGTCAGCGAATACCTCGATTTCGTCACCACCCTGATCTTTGCGTTCGGGTTGACCTTCCAATTGCCCGTGTTGCTGTCCTTACTGGGCCGGGTGGGCCTCGTAACGAGCGTGCAGCTGCGCAGTGTGCGGCGCTATGCGATCCTGGCGATTACGGTCGTGGCGGCAATTCTCACCCCTCCGGATTTTATCAGCCCATTCACGCTGATGGTGCCGCTGATCCTGCTCTACGAAATCTCGATCTGGTGCGTGAAACTGATCGAAAACCAGCGGGCGCGCGACGCCTCCGTTCGCGCTGCCGCCGCGGGTTAGCCATACGCGGCCGTACCGGTTCAATAGTGCGGGTGCAGGGCGCCCAGCAGCCACAGAATCAACAGAATGACCAGGATTCCAACAATGACGCTGCCACAGCCGGTGGGACCGTACGTGCGGTGGGCGTAGTAGCCGCCGCCGCCTCCGAAAATCAGCACAAGGATAATGATGATGATCAGCAACCACATGTGAGGCACCTCCCGCTAAATGTCATTTCATAACGCCTGACGAGGAAAAATGGGCCGGAAGTTCCGGACGGCAGGCACTCACTTTAGCTCCCTGTTCGTTCTCTGAAGAGGCGACGAGCGACAAGGCGGCCGTGCGCTTGCCTTTGAACCGGGCCAAACCTATTTTCCGGCCCCTCTTGGGCAGTCGTAGCTCAGCTGGTTAGAGCGCCGGATTGTGGATCCGGAGGTCGGTGGTTCGATCCCACCCGACTGTACCATCGATATTCGCCTTGGGCCGGGGGGTAGGTGGGACACGGCCCAATAATTATTCACAGCTTGCCTAATGCTAATCCTCTGGACGGGGAGGCCGGATTGCGCGTGAATGGCGCAGTGTCGGGTACCGCTGCAAGGGGTGCGCAGCGGTAGGACAGGCAGCGCGGCCTGTTCGAAAGGGGAACCTTGGATCTGCTTCGCTTTTTGAGGGCGCTGCCGGCGCGCGTTGCGCAGCTGGTGGGCCAATTCTTCGCGGCTGTGGGCGCCGCCCTTCGGCCGGTGTTCGGCTCACTTTCCTGGTCGCAGCCGCCATGGATCGGAAAAACAGGCGCGGAGTTGCGCAGAAGACCGCGCGAGTATGGCGGCGGCGCGCTCGCTGTTGTCGTTGTCGCGATTGCGGGCTGGTTCGGATGGCAATGGTATTTGCACCGGCCGCATCCGCCGGAGCCGCCGCGCATCACCTTCGCCGCGCATGGCCCCGCCATCACCGACTACGAAAAACCGGACGGCACACCCACGGTTGTTGTGCATCCGGTCGAAGTGAAATTCTCCGCCTCCGCGGCGCCGATTGAACTGGTCGGCAAATCCGTCACGCGCGGCATCGCCATGGATCCAGCGCTGAAGGGCGAATGGAAGTGGACGGACGATCGCACGTTACGTTTTACGCCGGCAGCCGACTGGCCGGTCGGCGCGAAAATCTCCGTGCAGTTCGAGGTGAAGCAGGCGTTCGCGCCGCATGTGCTGATGGCAGACGATCACCTGACTTTCAGCGTTCCCGCATTCGCTGTGACGGCAGGCAAGGGCGAATTCTATCAGGACCCGCAGCGGCCGGCGGCGAAAAAAACCATCATGCCGCTCGCGTTCAACTACCCCGTCGATCCGGCGCAGCTGGAGAAGCGGCTGTCGCTGGCACTGCGCGGCCGCGACGGCAAATACGCGACACCGCTGAAATTCACAGTCGCCTACGATACCGCAAAGCTGCAGGCGTGGGTGCATTCGCAGCCGCTGGAGCTGCCGCGCGATGACGACACAGTTATGCTGACAATCGCTGCCGGCGTGCGCAGTGTCCGCGGCGGCGATGGCACGCCGGCACCGGTACACATTTCCGTGCGCGTGCCGGGCCTGTACAGCCTGAAACTCACCGACGTGAAGCCGACGCTGGTCGACAACGACAAATACGAGCCCGAGCAGGTTCTGGTCATGAACCTGACGGACGCGGTTCGCAGTGCCGATCTTCTCGGCGTCACCAAGGCTTGGGTGCTTCCGAAGCGCAAGCAGGGCGTAAAGCAGCCCGATGACGCGGCGCCTTACGAATGGGAGGCCGGTGAGGTGAGCGAGGACGTGCTGCACCACTCGCAGCCCCTGAAACTCACGCCCGTGCCGACGGAACAGGAGTACGCGCAGCTGCAGAGCTTCAAGTATCACGCCGAGCCGGGGCAGCGCATTTACGTGCGCTTCGAGGCCGGACTGAAATCGTTCGGCGGCTACCTTCTTGGCAAGGCCGATGCGCGCGCTTTCACGGTACCGGATTACCCGAAACTGCTGCGCTTCATGGCCGACGGCTCGCTGCTGTCGATGAGCGGCGACCGCCGCATTTCCGTTGTGGCGCGCAACCTTCCCGGCATGAAGCTGGAGATTGGACGCGTGCTGCCGGAGCAGTTGCAGCATCTGGTCAGCTTCAACGACGGCACTTTCAGCAAGCCGGAGTTCTCCGGTTTCAGCGAAGACCACATCGTCGAGCGGTTCCGGGATGCGCGCGCGTTTCCGCCCGTAGCGCCCGGAGAGGCGCATTACGAAGGAGTCGATCTTGGCCAGTATCTGAAAGAGGGCAAGCGCGGCGTCTTCATGCTGCACCTCTCCGCCTACAATCCCAATGCAAAGAAACCGGCTGAAACGGATAGCGAAGACGAATCGGAAGGCGACTCATCCGCTGACAGCGAAGAACCAACAGACACGCGCCTGATCGTAATCACCGATCTGGGCATGATCGCCAAGCGCGCCCTGGATGGCAGCCGCGATGTGTTCGTGCAGTCGATCCGCACCGGGCAACCCGTTGGCGGCGCGCTGGTGTCGGTGATCGCAATAAATGGGGAGACGCTGTACAGCGATACCACCGGCGCGGACGGGGCCGTGCACTTTCCCACGCTCAAAGGGTTGGAGCACGAAAAACGCCCGGCCATGTACACGGTGCGGAAGGGCGACGATCTCTCCTTCCTGCCGGTGGATGGCCGCGATCGGCGGCTCGATTACTCCCGCTTCGATACCGGCGGCGAGGTCAATCCGGAAACGGAAGGCGAGCTGTCGGGATATCTGTTTTCGGACCGCGGCATTTACCGGCCCGGTGATCTGATTCACGTCGGCATTATTGTGCGTACCGCAAATTGGGCGCAAAGCCCGGCCGGTGTGCCGTTGCAGGCGGAGATTGTCGATCCCCGCGGATTGACGGTGAAGAAACTGCCGGTGTCCGTCGATGCCTCCGGCTTCACCGCAGTCGATTACACGCCCGCCGAAGCCGCGCCCACCGGCACGTGGACCGTTAATCTCTACATCGTGGGCAAAGACACCGAAGAGCGTTCGATCGGTTCGACCACGGTTTCCGTCAAGGAATTCCTGCCGGACAGCATGAAGGTGGACGCGAGTTTGTCGGCGCACAGCGCCGATGGATGGGTGAAGCCGGATGGGCTGAAGGGGTTGGTGGATGCGCGCAATCTCTTCGGCACGCCGGCCGCAAACCGTCGCGTGGAAGCCAATCTGACGCTCAACCCGAGCTTCCCCGCGTTCCGCAACTGGCCGGACTACCAGTTCTATGACGCGCGTCATGCGAAGGAAGGCTACACGACAAAACTTCAGGATGGCCGCACCAATGACAAAGGCCACGCCGAATTCGATCTCGACCTGAAGAAATACGCGGACGCCACCTACCGGCTGGTGTTCCTCGCCAAGGTTTACGAAGCCGAAGGCGGGCGAAACGTGGCGGCCAATGCCGAGACGCTGGTCTCCCGCAACGCATGGCTGGTGGGTTACAAATCCACTGACGATCTCACCTACATCAAGCGCGGCGGCGCGCGTTCGGTGCACCTTGTCGTCATCGATCCGCGCACCAATTCGATTCCGCTATCCAACCTCACGGTGCAGCTGATCGAACGGCGCTACGTTTCCGTGCTCACGAAGCAGGAATCCGGCGTCTACAAATATGAATCGCGGCTGAAGGAAGTGCCGATCAGCGCAGCCGCGCTCTCAATTCCTGTGGGTGGTATGGATTACACTTTGCCCACGGAGAAGCCGGGCGACTACGCCCTCGTCATCAAGTCCGGCGAGCAGGCTGTGAACCGGATCGAATACTCCGTAACCGGCGAAGCCAATCTGTCGCGCTCGCTGGAACGCAATGCTGAGCTGAACATCAAGCTCAACAAGCAGGATTACGCGCCGGGAGAACCGATCGAAATTTCGCTGCGCGCGCCCTATGCCGGCAGCGGCCTCATTACCATCGAGCGGGACAAGGTGTACGCGCATGCATGGTTCACGGCCACGACCACCAATTCCGTCCAGCACATCACCGTGCCCGCGGGGCTCGAGGGCAGTGGCTATGTGAACGTGCAATACATCCGCGATCCGGCATCGGATGAAATTTTCATGAGCCCGTTGAGTTACGGCGTGGCGCCTTTCTCGGTGAACGTGGATGCCCGCCGGGATCCGCTGCATATCGATGCGCCGGAGCTGGTGAAACCGGGTGAAACGGCCACGTTCCGCCTCACGTCTGGCCGTCCGGCAAAGGCAGTCTTGTTTGCGGTAGACGAAGGCATCCTTCAGGTCGCGCGTTACAAACTGGGCGATCCGCTGCAGTATTTCTTCCGCAAACGGATGCTGCAGGTGCAGACCGGACAAATCCTCGATCTGATCCTGCCGGATTTCAAAAAGCTGATGGCGCTGGCCGCGCCGGGCGGCGACAACGGCGATGCCGCCGGGCGGCAGCTCAATCCCTTCAAGCGCCATCGCGACAAACCGGTGGTGTATTGGTCCGGCATCGTCGATGTGGATGGTACGCGCGACTTCCAGTACGCCGTGCCCGATTACTTCCACGGCAAGCTGCATGTCATGGCAGTGGCGGTTTCACCGCAGCTGATCGGCACTGCGGAGGGCGCCACCACCGTACGCGGCGATTTCGTGCTTTCGCCCGACGCACCGACCACGCTCGCGCCGGGCGATGAAGCCGATGTCGGCGTGGGTGTCTCGAACAATATTAGCGGAGCGCCGAACCAGCCCGTTCCGGTGGTGGTGCAGTTGAAAACAGGGCCGCAGCTGCAGGTGATTGGGAGTGCCACGCAGAAGATCGCGCTGGCGCCGGCGCATGAGGGCGTCGTCACCTTCCGCGTGCGCGCCACGCAGGCGCTTGGCTCCGGCGCGCTTTCCTTCACCGCGAGTTACGG
>JAICVV010000318.1 GCA_025935155.1 Alphaproteobacteria bacterium | reverse complement strand
GGAAAGGTCGTTGTTGATCTGCCACGTCAGCGCTCCGTGCAGCACGAGCGTGTCGGTGTGATTGGCATTCTTCTCGATGGTATTGCCGGAATAGGGATCGACGTGATCGATCCAGCCGCCATCGTGACGCCACCAGCCGGAGATGCGGAAGCCAAGTCTGTCATCGACAATAGGCGCGCCGACCGCGAGGCCACCTTCATAGGAAGGCGCGCCGTCCTGCGTGAACGACAATTCGGTTTTGCCGTAGATCTGCAAATCGCTGAGGCTTGGCTTGGGCGTGATGAAGCGCACGGTGCCGCCTTCGCTGCCTGCGCCGAACAAGGTGCCCTGCGGCCCCCGCAGAACTTCCACACGTTCCAGGTCGAACACATACGGGAGTGCATTGAAGGATCCGAAGCCCAGGGTGCGGAGCTGGATCGGCGTATCGTCGATGTAGATGCCGGTGGTGGCGTCGCCGGCCGCCGAATTCACGCCGCGAATCGAGATGCTGTTCGTGTCGGCATCGAAATTCACGCCTGGCGTGTAGGCGACGAGATCGCCGAAATTTTTCGCGTTGAGCTGATCGATCCTTTCCGTGGTGAACGCGGTGACGCTCATCGGCACCTTGCTCAGCACTTCCTCGCGCCGCTGGGCCGTGACGACCACCTCCTCCACCCCGCCTGACGGTTTGGCCGATTGCGCGGCTGCGGGTGACGGATTGAAAAAAATCGAGGCGCCTGCCGCCATCGACAGCGTGAACGCAATATGATTTTTGCCCATGCTCGCCCCCTGAAACCGCCATGTTGGGCAGTTATGACAAAAGCGTCAAGAATGGACGGCAGGCATCATGCGTGGGCAGCAGGCGTCACGCGGCAAGCAGTTCGTTCACCGCCCTGTGGGCCTGATCGATGGCCGAGTCGGTGTAGGCGGCCGCGCCCGAGTCGGAATTGGCAATGGCGATTCGGCCAAACCGCTGCCGCCCCACCACATTGGCGCGCTTCTCCGGCGGAATGGAGAAATCGTCGAACAGGGGGTTGAACTCGTAGGCGTAGCCGTGCGGCCAGCGGTTGACGGTGATGGCCAGAATATCGCGCGCCGAATCGAATCCACCGCCGGCCAGCATACGATTCAGCTGATCGCGGATTTTTGTCTCGTAAGTGCTGAACGGCGTTCCGAGCAGCTGCATCCGGCCCATGCGATGCTGGTCGCGCTCCGGCATTCCGGGAGTGAGCGGCACATGCACCATGAACAGGAGAATGGGATCGTCCGGCGAGCGAACGCTTGTGTATTTGCCCACATCCACCGGCCAGTTCAGCCGTGTGCCGCTCCAGTAAGAACCCGGTGCCGATATGCCCGCCACGCCCAGCCTGTGAAAAGCGCGCCAGTTGCGGATCGCCACGCCGGTGTAGACCAGCGGCACCTTCACCAGCTGATGCAGCGCATTCTTCTGCGTTTCGGGCAGCTCGGGACACAGATACGGGATCATCATGTTCCAGCAGGCAAGAATGCAGTTCGCGGCATGCGCGCGATACACGCGCCCGCCGCGCGCGTAAGCAATCTCAACGCCCTTGGGTGACTTGACGGCGCCCATGTTGCGCGCCCCGACGACGGTGCTACTCAGCCGAATGCGAATCGGAGCGCCGGAGCGGTCCAGCTTGGAATAATCCGCGCGTGCGGTGACAATATCTTCTGCGGTATGCCCTGGAATGGCTTCCGGAATCAGATTGCGCACCAGCAGCCGCGCAATGGTGGCGTTGCCATCCGGAAAATGGAAGGTTGGCGAGCCCTCATCTTCATAACCGGCCGCCGTATACCCCATCCGCGCAATCGAGCCCCTCTCGAGCTTCAGCCCCTTGAATCCCGGAAGCCCAAAGCCCCAGCAATCGAGCGCGGGTTCCGCATCGATAGCGGTGCCCCATTCGTCGTGCGTGATGGTCTGATAGAAGGCGAGCGCCTTCGGGCCGCATTTCAGGTAATCGCGCAAATAAACAAGATAGGACATGCGCGAGAGCTTGTCCTTCTTTTGTGCAGAGGTCAGGCCCGGCATTGAATCGCCCGTGCCCTCCTGCACGCGGAGGATGTCCGCCCGCGTTTTGGCGTCGAGTGGCGCCTTGGCGAGAAACTCTGGCCATGGAATCGTGCCGCCTTCCTCATCCACGCGCTCGCGTCCGACGACAAGGCGATCGGCGCCGAACGTTTCCTTGTCGAAAAAGGTTGCAGGCGCGAGGCCCTTATAGATTTCCCGCCGGTTGCATTTTTTGGCGAGTGCAACGGGGTCGATGCCGAGCTCTTCGATCAACCCTTGTGCCACCTTGCTGTACGGATGCGGGCTGTCGATCAGCATGGTGCCGCCGTTCATCAATTCCACGCGACCGTTGAGCTGGTATTCATTGCGCTTGGCGTGGCCGCCAAAATCGTCGTGATTTTCAAGAATCAGAATGCGCGCGTTCGGCTTGGCGGCGCGAAAGAAATGGGCGGCCGAAAGTCCGCTGATGCCGCCGCCGGCGATAACGAGATCGTAAACCGCAGCGTCGTCTTCCGGCTTTTCTGCATGATCCCAGAATGTGCCGTCACGCAGGGAATGGGCCATCTCGAACGATCCGGGATGGCTGCCGCGCAACCCGTGCAACAGTGGCGGGTAATATCCCGGTTGATCCTGTGGCGCCCCCGCAGGTGCAGGCGCTGCATGCGCCAGCCCCGAAGAGAGCGCCGCCGCACCAATGGCCACGCCGTTCAGGAAATCGCGCCGGTCAATCGCCCGGTCCAAGCCGAGATCCCGCTGCTTTCGCTTACCCATTCGAATAATCCCAGCCTGTTCGGAACGATTATGAAGAGAGTGTAACGGAGGGCAAGGGCTAGGCTTCCGTAATCGACTGGGCGAACATCTTCAGATCGATATTGCCGCCGGACACCACGCACACAATCGGCCCCTGCCCCGCCTTGCCCGTCAACGCGGCGGCTAACGGCAATGCGCCAGCCCCTTCCGACACAATTCGCGCTTTGTCGGCCATCAGCCGCATTGCCTGCTTTACCTGTGCGAGCGTT
>JAICVV010000071.1 GCA_025935155.1 Alphaproteobacteria bacterium | reverse complement strand
GCGTGACAGATCAGCGTAGTGGACCGCGTGGTCTGCGTGCCCGGCAATGGCGCGCAAGTGCTTGCGCATCTCCTCGCCGCGGGCGCGATCCCGCGCCACGAATACGATTCGCGCACCCTTTTGGGCCAGACGATCGGCCGCGACCTCACCGATGCCAGAGGTGGCGCCAGTAATGACGACCACCTTATCCCGCATCGCGTTGGGCGCGTAGTCAACCATCAGCCAACGATTTCGAGATCGCTGAAAAAGAAGCGGATTTCGTTCTTTGCCGTCTCTGGCGCGTCAGAGCCATGCACGGAATTGGCTTCGATGGATTCGGCAAAATCCTTGCGGATGGTGCCGGCTTCCGCTTTGGCGGGATCGGTGGCGCCCATCACTTCGCGATTTTTCGCGATGGCGTTCTCGCCTTCCAGCACCTGCACCACCACCGGACCGCTGGTCATGAATTCAACCAGGCTGCTGAAGAACGGCCGCGCCTTGTGCACATTGTAAAAGGCTTCAGCCTGCGCCGTCGAAAGCATCATGCGCTTTTGGGCGACGACCCGCAGCCCTGCTTTCTCGAACCGCGCAACGATATCGCCGGTAATGTTCCGGCGCGTGGCGTCCGGCTTGATGATGGAAAGCGTCTGCTCGGCGGCCATTCTTCTGTCTCCAAAGTGGGAAAGCGCGCGCCTTATAGGGGCGGGTTTGCAGCCGGGCAAGCCGTGCTAAGAACCGCCGCATGCTGGTTATCGATGACATTACCGTCCGCATCGCCGGGCGCGAGATTCTGAAAAATGCAAGCGGCAATGTGCCGGCTGGCCGGCGCGTGGGACTCGTGGGCCGTAATGGCGCGGGCAAGAGTACGCTGCTTAAGGTGATCCTCAATCAGCTGCATGCGGATACGGGCGAAGTGCGCGTTCCGGCGAGCTGGCGTATCGGCGCGGTGGCGCAAGAAGCGCCATCCGGCGACACGAATCTGATCGACACAGTATTGGCCGCCGATTCCGAGCGCCTTCGGTTGCTCGCCGAAGCAGACACCGCGACCGATCCGCACCGGCTCGGCGACATTCACCACCGGCTCGACGCCATCGATGCCTATTCCGCGCCGGCGCGCGCCGCCTCGATTTTGGCGGGCCTCGGTTTTTCGGCGGAAGATCAAATGCGGCCCACACGCGAGTTTTCTGGCGGCTGGCGCATGCGCGTGGCGCTTGCGGCGATTCTGTTTGCTGCACCGGACCTGCTGCTGCTCGATGAGCCGACCAACTACCTCGATCTGGAAGGCGTGCTGTGGCTGGAAGATTACCTACGGCGCTACCGCGGCAGCGTGCTGATTGTCAGCCATGACCGCGATCTGCTGAACACGCTCGCCGAATTCATTCTGCATCTCGAATGGGGCAAGCTGAAGCTCTACTCCGGCAACTACGACACGTTCGCGGAAGTCCGCGCGATGCGGCGGGCCAACGACATTGCTTTCAACAAACGGCAGGACGCGGCGCGCGCGCACATGCAGGAGTATGTGAACCGCTTCCGCTACAAGAAAGAAAAGGCCCGCCAGGCGCAGACCCGCCTGAAAATGATCGCCAAGCTGAAGTTCATCGATGTGCCGCTGGATGAGCACATCGCGCCGATCCGCCTGCCGAAAGCACCTGAAGCGAGCCCGCCGCTCATCACCTTCAGCAAGGCCTCTGTCGGCTACGAGCCGGGGAAACCGATTCTTTCGAACATCACCTGCCGCATCGATCCGGGCGACCGGATCGCGCTGCTTGGCAAGAACGGCAACGGCAAATCCACGTTCGCCAAGCTGTTGGCGGAGAAGCTGCCGCTGATGGCGGGCGAAAACGTGCGCGCGAAGAAGATTGGCGTTGGCTATTTCGCGCAGCACCAGCTGGAAGAATTCGATCCCACCCTCACACCTGTCGAGACGCTCGCGCGTTTGCGGCCGAAGTTGGCCGAGCAGCAGTTGCGCACCAAGCTGGGTTCTATCGGCCTTACCGCCGACAAGGCGCTGACCAAAGTAGGGCAGCTTTCCGGCGGCGAGCGCGCGCGGCTAATGCTCGCGCTGGCGGTGCTCGATTCGCCGAACCTGCTCATTCTCGACGAGCCGACCAACCATCTCGATATCGACGCGCGCGAAGAACTGCTGACGGCACTGAACGATTTCGAAGGCGCGGTGATTCTCGTGAGCCATGACCGCCGGCTGATCGAGGCCACCGCGGACCGGTTGTGGCTGGTCGCGAACGGCCGGGTTGAACCGTTCGACGGCGATCTGGAGGATTACAAGCGGTTCCTGCTTTCCGGCGACGAACCGCAGGCGCAGGAAGAGCCTATGCCGAAGCGCTCGAAAGAAGAGGCGCGGCGCGAGGCCGCCGAGCGGCGGCTTAAGCTCAAACCGCTGAAGGAGAAGATCGGCATCGAGGAGCGGCACATCGCAAGCCTCACGGTGGAATTGGCGAAACTCGATGCGGCTCTCGCCGATCCGCTGCTGTTCCTCCATGATCCCGCGAAAGGCAGTGCGGTTTCGAAGAAGCGCGCGGAAGCCAAGCGCAAGCTGGACGCCGCTGAATCCCGCTGGCTCGCGGCCAACGAACAATACGAACGGGAGCTGGGCGAGATGGCGCTTGCCGGCGAATAGCGCCGATCAGCCGCCGAGATTCTGCCTAGCGATGCGGTACCATTCGCGCTGACGGCTGCGATAGTAGGACGGCGCACCGCGCACCGATTCCACTATCTCGCGGAACACGCGTTGGGCACGCTCTTTTTGGCCGAGTTGTTGCAGCAAGAGGGCGTAGCGGCAGCGCGCCTCTTCCCCCGGATATTTGGGCAGCACCGTTTCGTATTGCAGCAGCGCTTCGTCGTTCTTGCCCTGCAGGGCAAGCGCGCGCGCGTAATCGAGCTCGGCTTCGGCGCTGAACGCCACAGGATCGGCCGCCTTTAATTTCTCATAGGCCGCCTGCGCGCCGGCGCCATCGCCCGCCAGAAGTTTGGCGCGCGCAAGGCCATGCAGCAGCGCGGAGTCGTTCTCGAATCCACCCGAAAGCGCGCTCTGATAGAGATCGATGGCATCCTGAAAGTAGCCGCGTTTGATGCATTCCTGCGCCAGCTCGCGTTTGGCCTGAACGGAGCCCACCAACTCCACCTGCCGCTTCTTCTCCCTATAGCCGCGGCCCGGATCGACGGTATTCACAACATTGTCGGCGAGTTTGCGCGCCGGCGCGCTGGTGGCGGCATCGGGAAGAACGGCGAAAATCAGGTAAGCCGCGCAGCCCACCCAGGGCAGGAGAATGATCGCCAGAATCCACAGATACGATCTTCCGCTGCGGATGACGTGCGCTGCGAACGCGAACTGCACAAGAAGCGTGAAGATGAATCCGTAACTGAAGAGAGACATCAGGCGGTTCGCTCTCCGAGACTTTGCCCAGCCAATCGCCACTCGCGGAAATTCAAGGCTTCTTCTCCCATTTGCCTGCGGCCGACTGCTGCCAATAGGTCAGCTCGTGCTGGGCGCCTTTGGCGGCCGTCCAGCTGTTGCGGGCCGAGGCAAGCGCCTCCGGATCGCGACCGTCGAACAGAACAACGATTCGCGAGAAGGATCGAGCCAGATCGCCGTTCCAGTCCGGCGGCTCGGCCCCGCCGACGAGAAACAGGACATTCGCATTGTTGGCGTTGTCGTCTTCGACCGTCAGCAGAGCGGGCTGACGCGCGGGATCCCCGTCGCCCACCTGCGCGTGCGGCAGGAAGCTCTGGTCGTCATAGGTCCAGAGAAGGGTGTCAAGCGCCGCCGCCCGGTCCGCCGATTCGCACTTGATCAGCGCCCGCCAACTTCGCGCTCGCGAGCGCTCGACCAAACCGGGCAGGACATCTTCCAACGATGCGCGCTCCAGGTGATAGAAAAGCACCTCAACCATCAAGGCGGCCCGTTGAACTCGAAGTGCGCGAAGGTCTTCTTGGCCGGATCGTATTCGACGCCGAAAAAAGCCGGGCCGCCGTCGCAAACAATGACTGGCTCGCGGCCCCGATCGAAGTTCCGCGCGGCCGGAGGTCCAGCTTTCGCTAGATCGCCCGTATCGTGCGGAAACGCGTTGACGTAAATGATGCGGCGATTGCCGATCAGCAGGCCAGCATACTGGCGGCGAAACGCGGCTGGCTGTTTATATCTCGGACCACGCTGCCGCGCCTCAAGCGCAAGAGCCGCCGGAAGCCGATTTTCCAATTCGCGAATCTGCAGCGGGATTGGATTCCACGCGCCAGTGACATGCTGCGGTGCTCCCCGGCTGCATTGGTGCAATAGGCCATTGCCTGCATCCTGCGCCAGGATTGCGCCGTCGGCAGGATTCAGCCCTGTTTCGGCTGCGCTGGCTGGTCCCGCCGAGATCAGCAATGCGCAGAGCGGTACCGCATTGCGCATGCCTACTTCTCGTAGTGATCGGCGACCAGCCGGTCGAGGATGCGCACGCCCCAGCCGACACCCCAGCCGGGTGAAAGCGGTTTCTGCTCGCCGTCCTGCCAGGCAACGCCCGCGATATCCAGATGCGCCCACGGCGTCTTGTCGATGAAGCGTTGCAAGAATTGCGCCGCGACGATGGAACCCGCATGCGTCACGCCGGAGATGTTCTTCATGTCGGCGATCTTCGACTTCAGCATCTTGTCGTAGGCGTCGCTGAGCGGGAGGCGCCATACGGGCTCGCCCACTTCGCTACCGGCTTCCTGAATGCGATTCGCCAGCTTGTCATCGTTCGAGAACAATCCGGCGTGCTCAAGTCCGAGCGCGATGAGAATCGCCCCGGTTAGCGTGGCCAGATCAATCACGAATTTCGGCTTGAATTTGGTTTGCGCATACCAAAGCGCGTCGGCGAGCACGAGGCGGCCTTCCGCATCGGTGTTGAGAATTTCGACCGTTTGCCCCGACATAGAAGTGACGACATCGTCGGGACGCTGCGCATTACCATCCGGCATGTTTTCGACCAGGCCAAGAATGCCGACCGCATTCACCTTCGCCTTTCGCGAGGCCAGCGCCAGCATGGTGCCAGTGACGGCCGCCGCGCCCCCCATGTCGCCTTTCATGCCCATCATGCTCGCGCCCGGCTTGAGCGACAGACCGCCGGAGTCGAAGCACACGCCCTTACCCACGAAGGCGACCGGCTGGTCCTTTTTGCGCCCGCCGTTCCATTGCATCACGACCAGCTGGCTTTCGCGCTCGCTGCCCTGCCCCACACCCAGCAGTGTGTTCATACCGAGTTTGCGCATCGCCTCTTCGCCGAGCACCTCGACCTTTACGCCGAGCTTGCCGAGCATCTTTGCGCGCTCCGCAAATTCCTGCGGCGACAGGACGTTCGGCGGTTCGTTCACCAGATCGCGGGCAAGGAATACCCCGTCGGCCACCGCGCGCAGGCGGTCCCATGCCTTGCGGGCGGCAGCCGCTTCGCTGGTTACGATCATGACGTTCTTCAACGTCGGTTCGTGCTCTTCGCGCTGCTTGGTGCGGTATTTGTGGAAGCTGTAGCTGCGCAGCTGCGCGCCCAGCGCGATATGCGCCGCAAGCAAACCGGGTTTGATTTTCGCATCGCGTGGCGAATCGATCATAAAGGTCACGTCCGTCTCGCCGCTGGTGAGGAGCCTGGCGACAGCGGCAGCGCCAATCTTCTCCGCCGCCGGTCCGTCGATCTTTCCGGCGGGGCCGATACCGACCAGAAGAACACGCGAGGCCTGAATTCCGGAAGGCGACAGCAGTTCGACAACCTGCCCAGGTTTGCCTTTGAATCGACTGGCCTCCGCCGCCCGCTTCAATGCGCCGCCGAGGCGCCGGTCAAGGTCGCTCGCGGCCGGCAGCAGGTCCCGTTCGCTGGCGCCCACCACGACCGTTCCTTTGCGATCAAGTTGCGGCGCGGCGAAATTTATCTGCATGTGTCATCTCCCGGTCATTGCGCTGGACCGAATTCTGGCCGCGATTTCAGGTGGATGCGGTGAATTCGGGATTGCCGAAGGGCGGCAGGAAAGTGGTAGTTTAGGAGATAACCTAGAGAAGACGAAAGGCGCGGGGAACCCTCCTTGCGGCCGAATCGGTGCAACGCATGATGCCGCGACTGTCCAGCTACGTCCTGCGCCAGCTCATCGAGCCCGTCCTGCTGTTCACCTTCCTCCTCACCATCGTGATTTGGCTCTCCCAATCCCTGCGGCTGCTGGACCTGGTGATCAATCGCGGGCAATCCGCACCAACCTTCGTCTATCTAACCGTGATGATGCTGCCGCAGCTGCTGGTGATCATCCTGCCGATCGCCTTCTTCGGGGGCGCCCTGTACGGGCTGCACCGGCTCAATGTGGAAAGCGAGCTGGTGGTGATGAGCGCCTCAGGTTACAGCCGGGCACAGCTGACCGTGCCCGTGTTGATCGCAGCGACTATGGTCATGGCGCTGACATATCTCTGCGCGCTTTACCTGATGCCTTTGGGCCAGCGGAACATGAAGGCGGAAGTCATGAGCATCCGCGCCGATGTGGCGACGGCGCTTTTAAGCGAAGGCAACTTCAATGCGCCGGTGAAGGGGCTGACCGTTTTCATCCGCGAACTGGACCCGGACGGGCAGATACACGGCATTCTGGTGCATGACAGCCGGAACGTGAACCGGCCGACCACCTATATCGCCCAGAACGGGGTTCTGGCGCAGACCCCAGGCGGGCCGCGCCTCATCATGCTGAACGGCACTGTGGAGCAAGGCTCAACCAAGAAGTCGCAGCTATCGGTGCTGAAATTTCAGCGCTATGTGTTCGATCTCGACCAATTTGCCGAGCAGCAACACCAACAAACGCTCCAGACGAGCGAGCGATTTCTGTCTGAACTCCTGTGGCCGAAACTGACGCACGATTCAGGCGGCAGAACACGCAGGATTCTATTGGCAGAAGCCCACAACCGCCTTTCGGCACCGCTCTATTGCCTGAGTTTTGCTCTGATTGCGCTAGCCGTGGTGACCCGCGGCCGCAGGGCACGCGGTGTTTACGCCCTCCGGCTCATTATTGCATCCGTTGCCGCCGGTGCGCTGCGGCTGCTCGGCTATGGTGCGCAAGGTTTCGTGGTACGTCACCCAAGTTCATATGCGCTGTTGTACCTCGTGCCCCTGATAGGCTGCGCTTTTGCGGCACTCGAGATAAACGGCATCGACCTATTCGCCTTCATGCCTGGATTTCGCCGCTCCGCATTGGAACCGGCGCGATGAGCTGGTCGTGGACAATCTACCGCTACATCGCGCGGCAATATCTGTTGGGCGTCGGCATTGTCTTTGCGGCTTTCGTCTTCCTCTCCTTCTCAATCGACATTGTGGACCTGTTCAATCAGACGGCAGGCAAGCGTGTGCCGACATCGGCCGTGATCGGGATGGCGCTACTGCAATTGCCAGACATTTCGCTGAAGCTTTTACCGTTTGCCGTTTTGCTTGGCGGTGTGTTCAGTTTTGTTCGGCTGTCTCGGAGCCAGGAACTGATCGCCGTGCGAGCTGCGGGACTTTCCGCATGGAATCTGCTCGCCCCACCGCTCGCGGCGGCCGTGACGCTTGGCGTGGTGTGTGCTGTGGCGTTCACGCCGTTCACCTCGCTACTGCTACAGCGGTTCGCCGGCTTGGAAGCGAAGTACATTCATGATGAGCCATCGCAACTCGCGGTATCGCGAAACGGACTCTGGCTGCGGCAAGGCACCTCGGCACGGCAATCCGTTATTCATGCTCTCCGCGTAGCGCAGCAAGGGGTGAAGCTGGAGGATGTGATCGTTTTTCTGTACGCTGCCGGCGACCGGTTCGTGGGGCGCATCGATGCGGAATCGGCCAAACTGGAATCCGGCATCTGGGCGCTTCGCAACGCCTGGGTAAGCGGACTGGACGGCCGGCCGGTTCACTACTCCACCTATCGTCTGCCGACGACACTTACGCCTTCGCGCATACAGGAAAGTTTCGCATCGCCCGATACGATGTCGTTCTGGACGCTGCCAGGTTTTATACAAAACGCGCGGCAGGCGGGATTTTCCGCCAATCGCTATGAACTTTATTTCGAAAGCCTGTTGGTGCTGCCTGCGCTGTTCGCCGCGATGGTATTTATGGCAGCGAGCTTTTCATTGCGGCTGGCGCGCCTTGGCGGCATGGGGCGCGTGATCGTCTACAGCGCGCTGTGCGGCTTCGGCATCTACTTTCTCAGCGATGTTACACAGGCATTGGGAATATCAGGGATTCTTCCGATCCCCCTCGCTGCAGCAGCACCGGCCTCCGCAGCAATACTGCTCGGCATGAGTCTTGTCTTCCATCAGGAGGACGGTTGATTGATGGCCGCATTGGGGCATTCGCGGGCTGCGTGGGCAGCCGTTGCGGCCATTCTAGCCGCAACGGTGACGGGGAGCGTGTACGGCGCCTCGCGCACAGCGGCCACGTCTCACATCGGAATCGATTCGAACTCGTTGCTTGGCAAACCCGGCGG
>JAICVV010000012.1 GCA_025935155.1 Alphaproteobacteria bacterium | reverse complement strand
TTCGATTCCAGAATAAGCTAAGACACAAATCGAAGGGTCAAGAAATGCCGACAATAGCAGACGGCTCCGGCCAACGTTCGGACGAACTTCTCAAATTGGCGAGCGACATTGTCGCCGCTTACGTCAGCAACAATCCTGTTCCGGTTTCGGAATTGCCCGGCATGATTAAGAGTGTGCATGCCACGCTGGGCGGAATCTCCGGCACGGGAAGCTCTGAAGCGCTCACCTCTCAAAAACCGGCGATTCCTGTCAAACGGTCGATTACGCCAGAGTACATTGTGTGCCTCGAGGATGGCAAAAAACTGAAGATGTTGAAGCGCTATTTGCGTTCCAACTACAAACTTTCTCCCGAAGAATACCGGGCGAAATGGGGTCTGCCTGCGGACTATCCGATGGTAGCGCCCAATTACGCGGCCCAACGATCCGAATTTGCGAAGAAGATCGGGCTTGGACGCACATCACCGGCCACAAAGAGCCGCCGTCGCAGCTAAAAATCAGGCGGCGCGCTGGAGACGGTGCGCCGTCCATACCGCATCGACGGCAGCGACGAGCGCTTCCATCATCGCATCTGTGTGAACGGGAGACGGCGTGAAGCGCAGCCGCTCCGCGCCGCGTGGAACGGTTGGAAAGTTTATTGGCTGAACGTAGACCGCATGGTCGCGCAACAGCGCGTCTGAGACAGACTTGCACAGCGATGCTTCCCCCACAAACACAGGCACAATGTGGCTTGCCGACGGCATTACCGGAAGTCCGGCATCTAAGAACATTCGCTTCAGCCGCGCAGCGCGTTCGTGCAACGCCTCACGTTCGGCATCGCTCTGTTTTAGATGACGTATGGCTGCGAGGACGCCGGCTGCAAGAACCGGCGACAGCGAAGTGGTGAAAATGAAACCAGGCGCAAACGAGCGCATACAATCGACGATATCTGCACTTGCCGCGATATAACCGCCCATTACCCCGAAGGCCTTCGCCAGGGTGCCTTCGATAATATGTACGCGATCCATCGCTCCATCGCGGGCGGCCACGCCAGCTCCACGCGGACCGTAGAGACCCACGCCGTGAACCTCGTCGAGATAGGTCATCGCACCGTATCGCTCGGCGAGATCGCAGATCGCGCCGATGGGTCCGAAGTCCCCGTCCATTGAGTACACGGATTCAAAAGCAATCAATTTTGGAGCGGACGCATCGCACTCGCGGAGCTGCCGTTCCAGATCATCCAAATCATTGTGATTGAAAATGCGCTTTTCACTTCCCCCGCGCCGGATGCCTTCGATCATGGAGGCATGATTTAGTGAATCGGAAAAGACGATCAGGCCAGGAAGCAGCTTTGCCAATGTCGAGAGTGTCGTGTCGTTCGACACGAAGCCGGAGCTGAAAACCAGTGCAGCTTCCTTGCCGTGCAGGTCAGCGAGTTCTGCCTCAAGCTCGATATGGTAGTGCGTGGTGCCTGAAATATTGCGTGTGCCGCCGGAGCCACCGCCTGTAAGGTCCAATGCCTCGTGCATCGCCGCGACCACCTTGGGATGCTGACTCATCGCCAGATAATCGTTGCTGCACCACACTGTGATCGGCCGCGCGTGCCGGCCGGAGAAAAGAGCGGCGTTCGGGTAATCTCCACGGCGGCGGAGAATTTCTGCGAAGACGCGGTAGCGGCCTTCTCGCTTTAGCCCTGTGAGGGCCGTACGAAACCTGGCCTGATAAGGGAACGTCATAAGTTGCGGCTGGCCCGATATTCCGCCTTAGGATAGCGCGGCGAACGCCCGCGACCCATAGCGAATTGTCACATCGGGGTATTCCACTGGTAGATATTCAGCGGGCGCACGGCGGAATAGGGCGGCTTCCAGTTTCGTCTTAATCGCCGCTTAGAGGCGAAAACGGACCTGATCGATCCAAAAGCGCTCCAGCCGGCGAAGGCAGGTGTTCATCGCATCGAGGTCTTCACTGTTGACATTTCCGACCGGCCCAAGCGAGCGCAGGTGGCGCTGGAAAAGCTCGCGGAGCATGTCCCTTATGGCCTCGCCTTTGTCGGTGAGGCGCACCAAAACCGAGCGGCGGTCGACCGCCGACCTCTCATGGTGAATATACCCGCCATCGACCAGCTTTTTGAGGTTATATGAAACGTTCGACCCCAGATAATGACCCCGTGTCCGCAATTCGCCCGCAGTCAACTCCTGGTCGCCAACGTTGAACAGGAGCAGCGCCTGAACGCTATTGATTTCCCGCTCATCGCGACGGTCAAGTTCATCCTTGATCACGTCCAGCAATTGACGATGCAGCCGCTCAATCAGACTGAGCGTTTCGAGGTAATGCCTGGAGATAACTGAAACGCTCTCCGAGGCGCCGGTTGTTTGTGGTACTGCCAAGGCTGTCATCGTCGTTTCCCGAACGGCGGAAGAACACCCCACCAATTCGGCCAAAGTTAGACATACGTTCTTAAGACGCGGTAAATGTCGTTCTCATAACTCTCCGCGAAGCATCCGGATTATCCCTGAAAAATCGAGCCCGCCATGACCCTTCGCAGCAAAAAGTGAGTAGAGCTGCTGAGCTTCCGCTCCAAGTGGAGTAGGCGCTCCCGCAGACTGGGCAGCTGCTTGTGCCAATTTGAGATCCTTGAGCATGAGTGCCGTCGCGAACCCCCCGGCGTAATCACGATTGGAAGGTGCGGCTGCCACCGGTCCCGGAACGGGACAGTATGTCGTAAGCGACCAGCATTGACCTGACGACGTGGAGGCAATGTCGAATAGCTTTTGCGGGTCCAGCCCCAGTTTCTCTCCCAATACAAACGCTTCGCAGGTACCGATCATCGAAATTGCAAGCAGCATATTGTTGCAAATCTTCGCGGCCTGACCGGCGCCAGCCCCTCCCGCAAGCACGATTCGCTTGCCCATTTTTTCCAGGATCGGTCTTGCGCGCTCGAATGCGCCTTCGCTGCCGCCGCACATGAAAGTCAATGTACCGGCCTCGGCGCCTCCGACGCCTCCCGACACCGGTGCATCGATGAAATCGAAGCCCGCCTGCTGCGCGGCGGTATGAACGGCTCGCGCTGAATCCATGTCGATTGTCGAAGAATCGATCAGCAGCGTTCCGGGCTTCGCTGTTCGCAGAATGCCACCATCCAAAAAGACGCTGCGCACGTGCTGCCCGGCTGGAAGCATCGTTATCACCACATCTGCATTCTGAATCGCGTCAGCAACGTTTTCCGCCCTCCGCGCTCCGGCGGCGACAACCGGGTCAAGAACAGCCGCACTCAGATCGAAGGCGGTGATGGCATGGCCAGCCTTCAGCAAGTTGCGCGCCATCGGCCCGCCCATATGACCGACTCCGATGAATGCAATGGATGTCATCTTTCGCCTTTGGGTTGGAGATCGAGTTCGTGGCTCCCGAGCGGTCTGAAGTATTCTTTAACGGCAGCGCTCGAGACCTGCGCCAATGTGTTGGGGTGCCATTGCGGAGCGCCATCTTTGTCGATGATCGCGGCCCGCACACCTTCGTAGAAATCATGGCCGCGCATGACGTGGCTAACCATGCGAAATTCCATGCGCATGCCATCGTCGAAGCTGAGGTTCCGGCCTTCACGGAGCTGACGGAATGTGATCTTCGAACTGATTGGCGATTTCCTGCGGATCGCCGCTGCAACGGCTTTCGCCCACTCGTCACCGTCCGCATCCAATGCAGCCAAGATACCCTCGACCGAATCTTCCGAAAAGAGGCGATCTATCGATTCCCGTGTATTCGCCAGCGGCGCCTCCTTCGGGGATTCCGCAAACGACTGCAGTACCAGGTCCGGACTGGTTCCCTCTTCGAGGGCTGAAAGCAGCGTCTCGGTTTGCTGAGCAGGCACAAAATGATTAGCCACGCCAGCATACAGCACGTCGGCAGACTTCAGGCGCTCACCCGTGAGCGCCACATACATACCGATCTCCCCAGGCAGCCGTGGCAGAAAGTAGCTGCCCCCAACATCCGGGAACATACCGATACCGGTCTCGGGCATGGCAAAGACGACGCTCTGATCGGCAATGCGATGGCTCCCATGCACCGACACCCCGACACCGCCGCCCATCACAATCCCATGTAAAAGCGCAACGTAGGGTTTTGGATAATGCTTGATGGTGGCGTTCAGCCGATATTCGTCACGATAGAAATTAAGCGCGGATGCTGGATCGCGCTTCCCAGCCTCATACAGTGCCCGGATATCGCCGCCCGCGCAAAAGGCGCGCTCGCCAGTGCCGCGAATGACGACAGTCTTCACGCGCTCGTCGCCGGCCCACTCATCAAGCTTGGCCTTCATCGCAATGCACATTTCGCGCGTGAGGGCGTTGAGGGCCTTGGGCCGGTTCAGGGTGATCAGGCCGACGGCGCCCCGGCGTTCGAACAGAACCTCTTCCGTCATTGGCGGAACATCTCGCGGCCGATAATCACGCGCATAATCTCGTTCGTGCCTTCGAGAATTTGATGCACACGCAAATCGCGCACATGCCGCTCAGCGGGGAAGTCTTTGAGATATCCGTACCCTCCGTGCAGTTGTAGTGCGTTGTTGGCGACATTGAAGCCCGTGTCCGTGGCAAATCTTTTGGCCATGGCGCAAAGCATGGTGGCGCGGGGATCACGACGGTCCAGCGCTGCCGCGGCACTGCGGATCATCAAACGAGAGGCTTCAAGTTCTGTGGCCATATCGGCCAACTTGAACTGACTTGCCTGGAAATCGGAAATCCGCTTGCCGAATTGTTTGCGGTCGGAGGCGTAGGATTTCGCTTCATCCAGCGCCGCGCGCGCGGTGCCCACGGAACAGGCACCGATATTGATGCGGCCGCCATCCAGACCCATCATGGCGATGCGGAAGCCCTCTCCTTCTGCGCCGATACGGTTGGCGGCTGGCACGCGGCAATTGTCGAAATTCACCAGCGCCGTGGGCTGGCTGTTCCAGCCCATTTTGCGTTCTTTCTTACCGAACGACAGACCCGGTGTTCCCTTCTCCACCACTATGGCGGAAATTCCCTTCGGACCTTCGTCTCCGGTCCGTACCATGCAGACATACACGTCCGAAGTGCCGGCGCCCGAGATAAACGCTTTCGAGCCGTTCAGCACGTAATGCTCGCCCTCTTTTACGGCGCGCGTTTTCAATGCCGCCGCATCCGATCCCGAGCCCGGTTCGGTGAGGCAGTAGCTCGCGATCTTTTCCATCGTGGTGAGCTGTGGAAGAAAGCGCTTGCGCTGCTCCTCATTTGCGAAGCGGTCGATCATCCACGACGCCATGTTGTGGATGGAGATGAACGCGGCCGTGGAGGTGCAACCGGCGGAGAGTTCTTCGAAGATGATTGCAGCGTCCAGCCGCGACATCTCAGAGCCGCCAACGTCCCCTTTGATGTAGATGCCGGCGAAGCCAAGAGCCGCCGCTTCCCGGAGAACGTCCGCGGGAAAATGCTCGTTCGCATCCCATTCCGCTGCATATGGCGCAAGCTTGTCGACGGCGAAGCGCCGGGCCGCCTCCTGGATGGCACGCTGATCTTCGGTAAGCTCAAAATCCATGGGAACTCCGCAGCGAAGCTGTTCCACTTAGCGCCGCCATAGCCGCCTTGCCAAGGGCAGCTTGCCCAGCCAGCGACGGAACAGTAGATGCTCGTTTGCGATGCCGTCTTCCCCCACAGCACTTTATCCTTCCCTGCGCATGCGCCGCCTGCGCCAACATAACTGGGTCCGGCGGCTGATGGCGGAGACGCAGCTTTCCGTCAGCGACCTCATTTGGCCAGTGTTTGTCATTGAAGGCGAGAACCGCCGCGAGGCGGTGAACTCAATGCCTGGCGTGGAACGCCTCTCGATCGATTTGACGGTTCGCGCAGCAGAAGAAGCGGCAAAACTCGGAATTCCCGTTATCGCCTTGTTTCCTTGCATTGTCCCGTCGCTAAAGACTCCGGACGGGCAGGAGGCAATTAACGAACGCAATCTGATTTGCCGGGCCGTCCGTGCGATCAAAAAGACAGTTCCCGAGATTGGGGTCCTCTGCGATGTGGCGCTGGACCCCTACACATCGCACGGCCACGATGGGCTACTGATTGAAAATCGCGTGGCGAACGATGAAACAGTCGAAGTTCTCGTCCGACAGGCGCTGCTGCAGGCTGAGGCCGGCTGCGACATCATTGCGCCGTCTGACATGATGGACGGACGCGTGGGCGCCATTCGCAATGCGCTTGAGGCGCATGGCTTTCAGAATACTCTTATCATGGCCTATGCTGCGAAGTATGCGTCGGCCTTCTATGGACCGTTTCGGGATGCGGTCGGTTCTGCCAGCGCCCTGACAGGCGACAAGCGCACCTATCAAATGGATCCAGGGAACGGCGATGAGGCGCTCCGCGAAGTCGCTCTGGATATCGCAGAGGGTGCGGACATGGTGATGGTGAAGCCGGGAATGCCATATCTGGATGTTGTGCGAAGCGTGAAGGAAGCATTTCGCGTTCCGGTTTTCGCTTATCAGGTATCCGGTGAATACGCGATGATCAGCGCGGCGGCCGATCGGGGCTGGCTCCATCGCGAACGGACGGTCCTGGAAAGCCTCATCGCATTCAAGCGCGCCGGTGCAAGCGGCATCCTCACCTATTTCGCCGTTGAGGCGGCAAAATTGCTCGGCCGCTGATACTGAAGAGTTATTCTCCGACTGCCTCGAGCGGCTGCTGTTGCGGGTTGAGTACCGGCTTTTTCATCAAAAAGATCACCAGCAGGGCGGGCAAGCTGATGAAAAACATAAACAGAAAGTCGTTCGCGTAGGCGATAACCTGCGCGTTGTACTCCACCACGCGATTCAGCTGCTGCAATCCGAACGGAAGGTGTGGATTCCACATTAGACTCGGTGCGTTTTGCGCGAGCGCGCGGTTGAAGGGCGTGACGTGCTCGGCGAGTTGCGCATGGGCTGTCTGCACACCGGATGCGAGTACGGTCGTGGTAATCGAGACCCCGACCGCCATACCGACGTTGCGAACAAGGTTGATGAGCGCAGTGCCGTCCGTGCGGTAGACCGCTGGTAGAGTTGCAAAGGCCACCAGATTCATCGGTACAAAGATGAAGCCCATGCCGATGCCTTGAACGAAGGTCGTAAACACCAGCCAGCCGGCCGAGACGTCCGGAGTCCAGCGGGACATTTCCCAAATCGACCACAGCAGCAGCAGGGTGCCGCCGGTCATCAGGTAGCGCGGGTCGAGCCGGAAGGCGAGGCGGCCGGCAAAAAGCATCGCAAACATCACGCCCACGCCGCGCGGCGCCAGCAGCAAGCCCGTATCGGTCACGGAGTAGCCGCCAAGATTTTGCAGATATGGCGGTAGCAGCGCCGAGCTCGCCAGCATCACCAATCCCAGGGCAAACATCAGGAAGAGCGACGAGACGAAGTTGCGGTCGGCAAAGACCGCCCGGGGGATGAACGGCCGTTCTGACGTAAGCATGTGAACGAAGAAAAGATAGAACCCGAGCGCGCTGACGACGCACTCGGCGATGATTTCTCCCGACCCGAACCAGTCCTGCGAGGTCCCGCGGTCGAGCATCAGCTGAAAGGCACCCAATCCGACGCCAAGAACAGCAAAGCCCGTCCAGTCGAAACGGAGGCCTTCGTCCCGATGCGTGTCGCGCAGAAACAGCCAGATGCCGCTAACGGCAGCTATCCCGAACGGCACATTGATGTAGAAAACCCAACGCCAATTATACACGTCCGTCAAATAGCCGCCGAGCGTCGGCCCCAGAATCGGTCCGACCATTACGCCCATCCCCCAAATGGCCATCACCTGACCCCGCTTCTGCGGCGGATAAAGGTCAAGCATGATGGATTGTGAAAGAGGCGACAGCGCCGCGCCAAACACGCCCTGCAAAATCCGGAACAGGATCATCTGCTCAAGGCTCTGCGCCGCACCGCACATCATCGATGTGATGGTGAATCCGGCGATGCAAACCACCGCCAAATTCTTGCGGCCGAAGCGCGACGCGAGCCAACCCACGGGCGCCGTCATGATCGCCGATGACACAATGTAAGAGGTCAGCACCCAGGTGATCTGGTCGCGGGAGGCCTGCAGGCTGCCCTGCATGTAAGGAAGCGCCACATTGGCGATGGTCGAGTCGAGGGCCTGCATCAGGGTGCCGGCCATCGAGCACAACATCACGATGGTGAGCTCGAACTTGCTTTCGTAAGCCTCGTACGAGGCGCCGACCGCGCGCGTCATCGGTTCAATCGAACATCCGCTGCCAGCGGCGTTTGCCCGTATCGATGCTGACATCCACACTCATGCCAGCACGGAGTTCGGGGCTGCCGGGGCAATTGTCTATCTTCACGCGCACCGGAATGCGCTGCACGACCTTTACCCAGTTCCCGCTGGCGTTCTCGGCCGGCAGCACAGAAAATGCGCTTCCGGTACCCTGGCTGATGGCATCGATGTGGCCTTTACATTTCACGCCGGGGTAGGTGTCCACGGTAAAATTCACCGGCGCGCGATCGCGCACACGCGTCAGATCGGTTTCCTTCATCTGGGCTTCCACCCAAACTTTCTTGTCGCTGACGAGCCCCACCGCACTGGTGGTGGTGAAAGCTGACATGGCGGAAATAACCAGGGTACCGGGCTGCAAAGAATCCACTTCCGTTACAATGCCATCGAAAGGAGCGCGCACGACCGAGTGATCGAGCTGACGTTGCGCCTCGCGTACCTGTGCCGCGGCCTGCTGGTACTGGGGATTCTGCTCGACGGGCAGATTGGGACTGCCGCCCAATTTCGCCAATTGCGTGTCTGCTGTCTGTTGGAGCGCCTGAAGCTGCTGTTGCGCGGTTGCCAGCGTCAGACGCGCCTGATCGTAAGTCGCGGCCGCAATCGCGTTCGCCTTCAGAAGGCCCGCATAACGCGTGTAGTTGCGCTGCGCGAGATCGACCTGCGCGCGCTGCGCGTTCACGTCGCTCAACATACGCCGGTAATCTTCCTGCATGGACTGCACGTTCAGCCCGGCCTGGGCAAGTTGCGCTTTTGCGTTGGCGAGGGCGATACGGAAGGGCTTGGGATCGAGACGAAACAGCACCTGTCCCTTTTTAACGCGTTGTCCCTCGCGTACGTCCACCTCCTTCACGATGCCGGAGACATCCGTCGAGACCATCAACTTGGCCGCCTGCACATAGGCATCGTCCGTCGAAACGTAGCGGCCGCCCATCAGCCAGAACGCGAGCGACACCAGCGCGACGAGGGCGATACCGCCGAACATCAAGTACCGGCGCAGCGCCGCCTTGTCCTCTCGCAATCGCGCGAGGAAACCCGGTCTCTCGGGCGCATGCCGGCGTCCAGTAGCAGAATACTCCGAATGCGCGGCAGTGTTGGAAATCGCCATTTCTACTCTCCGGCAGCTTCGAGACGTGGAAGGTCGAACTCTTCCGATGTCAATTTGTTCTTGATGTGGAGCAGCGCATCCACCAGCGCGTCGCGTGTGTGCTCGTCGAGCCCATCCAGGATCTGTTCGCTCAAGGCGTCTCGATAGGAAGTGATCTCTTCGAGGATCGGTTGCGCCGCGGGAAGCAAATGCAGCCGGTTGACGCGGCGGTCCGTGGAGTCCGGCCGGCGCTCGACCAGATTTCTGGCCTCAAGCCGGTCCACCAGCCGGCCGATGGTGATCGGCTCGACTTCGCAGATGCTCGCCAATTCGTTCTGCGATATGCCCGGCTGCCGGGCCAAACGAGCCAGGATCACCCATTGGGCACGGGTCATCCCGCGCGCGCGGGCACGCTGATCGAAACGCGTCCGCATCAATCGGGCGACGTCGTAAAGAACGATCAGAAGATCGCGTTCGAAAGTCTGCTGCATGTCTGAATCTAAGCGAAGATAATATAAGCCAAGTTACTAACTTCTCAAGGCTTGGTAGCAAATTTCCTGGCCTTGCGCGCCACAAGGCCGGAGATTGCGATTTTTCTCCACAAGCTGAGGATTCGCTGCGATAGTGACGCCAGCCTTTGGCCTTAAGCAGAATGCCGTGACCGACCAGCGTACCGCCCGGCTACCGCAATTTTTCCTAACGCCCGGAGGGCCATGTCCCTATCTACCGGGTCGGGTAGAACGAAAGGTTTTCGCCCGTCTGACGGGCGGCCTTGCCCAACAACTCAATGAGGCGCTCACCCATTCGGGGTTCCGTCGCAGTCAGATGATTGCCTACCGGCCGGCCTGCGATGGCTGTTCGGCTTGCGTCTCCGTTCGCATCGTCGTTAACGAGTTTGCGCCTTCTCGCGGTCATCGCCGGATCCTCCGGCGCAACACAGATATCACGCGGCACGAAGCGCGAGCGGAGGCGACGCGCGAGCAGTTCGCCCTGCTTCGCACCTACCTCGATTCTCGCCACGCCGGCGGCGGCATGTCCGATATGGGATTGTTCGATTACGTGGCGATGGTCGAAGAAACACCAGTTGAGACCCACCTGGTAGAATACCGCTCTATCCCCAGGAACGGCTCGTATGAGATGCTGCTGGGTTGCGCGCTGACAGACGTGCTGCGCGATGGTCTGTCAATGGTATACAGCTTTTATCATCCTGGCGAAATTTCCCGCAGCCTCGGAACGCACATGATTCTGGATCACATTGCAGAGGCGCAGCGGCGCGGATTGCCATATATTTATCTGGGCTATTGGATTCAGGGCAGTGACAAAATGGACTATAAGTCACGCTTCCGGCCAGTAGAAGCCTTGCGCGCCGAAGGCTGGGTTCGGCTTTAGCTTACTCCGGACCACCGAAGCGTTCGATCCAGGCCGCAATCTGCTCATCAGTTATTTTGGCGAACAGTACCTCCGGCGCACTGATCGGTTGACCAGCCTCCAATTGATCCAGTTCGTCTGCCATTGAACCTTCGGGCCACGGAATGACGCCGGTACCCGCTGCCACAGGCTGAATGCTCTCGTGGATCGTTCGCGCGATCGCCGGCATTATCGGCCACGTGAGGTGAGCAAACACATGCACCAGATTGAGGCCGAGACGTACAGCAGCCGCGGCTCTCGCGCGATCCGTTTTGATCGTTGTCCAAGGCGCGGCACGCGTAAGATATTCGTTTCCGGCAACCCAAATAGCCCGGAGTTCGGCCGCCGCCTTGCGGAATTCGACCGCTTCGAAATGCTCCGCATATGTTCTGACGCGCATGTCAAGTTCTTCAATCAGGGCTTGTTCTTCCGCGCCGTACTCGCCCTCCCCCGGCACACGACCGTCGAATCGGGCCACGCAGAATCGCGTAATGCGATTGACGAAGTTGCCAAGGACGTCAGCTAGATCCTTGTTCACCACGCTCGCGAAATGATCCCAGGTGAAATTGGAATCCGATCCTTCCGGCGCGTTCGCAATGAGGTAATAGCGCCAGTAGTCGGCCGGCAGGATTTCAAGCGCGGTGTCCATGAACACACCGCGCTTGTGCGAGGTTGAGAATTTCCCACCGTAGTAGTTGATATAGTTAAACCCCTTCAGGCGATCCACCAGTTTCCACGGCTCGCCGCTGCCCATAATTGTGACGGGAAAGCCAACGGTGTGAAACGGGATGTTGTCCTTGCCCATGAACTGGAAATAGGTCACGTCCTTCGCGTCATCGCCAAACCACCAACTCTTCCAGGCATCGCCCTTTCCGTTGACTTCCGCCCATTCCCAGGTGGCGCCGATATATTCGATCGGCGCATCGAACCACACGTAAAACACCTTCCCCTTCAACTGTCCGCCGCCAATGTCGTCAGGCACGGGCACGCCCCATTCCACGTCGCGTGTGATGCCACGATCATGCAATCCTTCGTCCAGCCATTTGTTGGCGATGGACGTGACAAGTACCGGCCAATCCTTCTTGCCCGCAATCCACTCGCGAAGTTGCGGCACAAATTGCGACTGCTTCAAAAACAGATGTGTCGAGTCGCGAATTTCGAGATCGCTGGAATCCGATATTGCTGAGCGCGGATTAATCAGATCGGCCGGATCGAGCACGCGAGTGCAGTTCTCGCACTGGTCGCCACGCGCATTTGGGTACCCGCAGTGGGGACAGGTGCCGATCACATACCGGTCGGAAAGAAACCGCTTGTCCGTATTGGAATAAACCTGCTTGGTTGTACGCAGCTCCAGATGCCCTGCGTTCCACAATTGCCGCGCGAAATGCTGCGTCAGTTTGTGATTCGGTGTATTCGAGGAGCGTCCGAAATAATCCCAGGAAAGTCCGAAGCGCCTGCATATATCGGCTTGCGCCGCGTGCTGTTCCGCACAGAACGTGACGACGTCCTGCCCAGCTTCCATTGCGGCCAGTTCGGTGGTCGAACCGTGTTCGTCGGTTGCGCAGACGAAAAGCGTCTCCCTCCCGCGGGCCCGCTGAAAACGCGCGAACACATCTGCAGTCAACATTGATCCCACAAGATTACCGAGATGCTTGATGCCGTTGATGTATGGCAGTGCGCTGGTGACGAGAACGCGCTTCTTGGGGGTGCTCATCCCTTGCTTCTATCCGTCAGGCCTCCAAGATCAAACAGAAACACGAGTCGGAGGGGGAAGGCGATGCCGATGATTACCGCCACCGGCGGCGGGGACGATGCATTTTTTTGGCCCCGCATCAACGCTGAGCATTATTGAATGATTATAATTGAATGGTCACACGATTCCAGCTCTCTGCAACGGCTTGGCGCCACGATATACTTGACCCAAAGTTAGAACCGTGGTGGTGACCTGTAATAGCCACGCAGTGGCTGTCTGCGACAAGTTTTTCGCCGTCTGAGACGAATTTCCCTATGTTTACGGGACGACCTTTATGCTGGTATTGTGTTACGGCATCACAAAATCGGGAAGCACCCTCACCTTCGAACTGGTGAAGGGAATGCTGGAAAACGCGGGCCATCCGCAGGTGCGGCTCCCGGATAACGTTGTGAACTCCGGGCACCGTGTCAACTACATTCAGCCGATTACCCATCGAAGGCTCGACGATCTCTGCGCGGCTATTGGAGACCGCTTGATAGCTGTCAAAACCCATGCCGCGCTCCTGGATCCCATATTTCATCATACCGAGGACCTTCAGAGGCGGGGCCAGCTTCAAGTCATTGCATCATGGCGTGATCCGAGAGATATCTGCCTTTCTCTCGTCGATGCCGGGAAGGAGGCTAGGGCATCCGGCCGAAGAGAGTTCTCGCTAATGACCGATGTTCACGTGGCGGCCTACGAGGTATCCAGCCAAATTCAGAAGTTCATTAAATGGGCTTCGCTGAAAGGTACGCTGACGCTGGAATACGATATTGTCGCATTCTCGCCTGAGAACGCGATCGATTGCATAGAGTCGGTGCTTGGGATTGCGTGCGATCGCCCCAAGGCAATACGCCACGCCTTTGAGGAAGCGTTTACGCAAAAAAACAAGGGCGAGAGAAACAGGTTTCGGCAGGAGCTGAATGAGGAAGACCAAGCTGCATTGGAAAAGCGATTTCGAATCTTTTTGCAGCGGATGTATGAGGGTGACTCGGCCCAATGGCTCGCCCAGGAGCGGGAGGAGATGTTGCGGCGGCGCAGAAAGCGAGACGCGAAGCCTAAGAAAGCGGCACGCAATCGACGGCGTCTGATGGCATAGTACATCGGGATTTGCTACGAAGTTGACACAGTCCGATCTCCTGGCCTCCCGCTGCAGCTGAAGAAGGATGCTTCTGATCGGATTGGCAGCCGGCTTAGCTCAGTTGGTAGAGCACCTGATTTGTAATCAGGGGGTCGGGGGTTCGAGTCCCTCAGCCGGCACCATTTGCACCGCGGACTGCTATTCGTGCGCGGGAGTGCCGCCCGGCGAAACCGCGAGATCAGGCACGCGATTCGCCGCTTCCACCAAAGGCTGCGGTTGGAACATTGCCGCCGCATTCTGGGCCGTCGCGATATCCTGTCCTGCTAGCTGAGTTTTCAACGCCTCGATACGGACGCGCGATTCATCGTCGCCGCGCGCCGCCGCAACAGCATACCATCGATAAGCTTCACGCAGGCTTTGCGGCACACCCAGTCCGCGCTCGTACAGCACACCCAGGTTGAACTCCGAATTTACGAGTCCAAGGTTGGCCGCTTTGCTAAACCACGCAGCTGCGGCTGCGTAATTCTGCTGAACGCCATGCCCTTGCGCAAACGCAACGCCCAATGCATGCATTGCCTTTCGGTTACCCTGCGCGGCCGCCGCTTCATACCACCGTATGGCTTCCACCGAATTGGGCGCCACGCCGTCGCCGTGTTCGTACAACGTGCCCAGCCAGTATTGCGCGACAGGCTCACGCTGCGCGGCGGCCCTGTGAATCCATTCTACAGCTATAGACGGACTGAGAGCGACACCGTTGCCGCGCAGATAATCGAGTCCAAGTAGCAACTGGGCATGAGCATTGCCGGCCCTCGCCAGAGCCGCCAGAGGAGTCCACGGATCGATCGCGGCGCGGTGAACTGCGGCCATCCGCCTAAACTGCTTGCCATGATGCGCATTCCGCGCGGCAAGCTGCGTCACCATTTGGTGACCTCTGGCTTGTCCGGCGTAAAAAGCGGCAGATCCGCCTGCAGTAAACATCATGAATGCCGCGCAAGCTGCAAGAGCATAGTGCTTTCGTTGCAATGGGACACGCGTTCTGATGAAGGTCTGCCATATTGAATCCGTGGCGGGGCCCCTGTCCTCCAGATTCACAAGCGTTGCTGCGGCATTGGCGGCCCGGTGAGCCGCAGCGAGATATTCATTTTGCTCTGGAGGCCGATTGGCCGGTTCCACCCCTGCCTGACTCGCGTTCTTTGCGGGAGAGTCGTGTTCATCGCCCTCCAGCCCACGCTCTGCATGCGTGAGACCTGGCCCGGCGGACTGCCTCAACTCAGGCACTTCAGCTGCGTCGGCGCTCGCTTCCCGCAGCTTCGCTCCCAACTCTCCAATCGCCGACTTCACAGAAGCAATTTGCTGCCGCTCGAATGTTTCCATGCGCTGAAAAAGTGCCGCGGCTCCACGTTCGGAGAGACTTGCCGCCCGGACCGAACTGGCTTCGGCCTGTTTCAGACGGGCCTCGATTTCGACCAGCGCTCTTTCGAGCATACAAAAGCGCGCATCCAGCCTTGTTTCCGCTCCGACCAGGTAAACCCGGTTGTGATCCGCGGATATTGCTCCGCCAAAAATCGCGTTCGGAGGCGTTTCGACGAGTTGCGGTTGAATGTCCTCGCCGCCGCCGGTCGCGATATGATCGTCAAAAGCATCTGTTTCGGCAATGAAGGGCATACAGACATACCGGACTGGATTGCGCCGGAGCCAATAAAACAAAAAGGGGTTAAGGAGCGCTTTCACCAACGCTGCGGATTGCGAAGGAACGAATGAATTCTCCGTTCATTCCTTGTTCAGCCCAAGGAGATCAGCGTATCTTGGGTTCTCCACGAGGTTGCGGAATGCGAAAAGTCACTTGTTTGTTTGCCGGTCTGCTACTGGGCGGGGCACTCGCCGCCCCGGGGGTTGCCTTGGCTGACCATAAAGATGATGTCCGGGCCCACGTTCGCGTTGGTCCGGCAGGACACCCTCGTGCGGTGGTCCGCGTGGACCGGTTCCATCGCGTTCCGCCCGGTATCCGTGCCCATGGCTTCCCACGTCGCGTGACCGTGCGGGTGAACCCGTTTCGTGGGCGGTTGGGCTGGCGGGTGAGCCGCTTCACGCCGCGCGAGAGGGCGGTGTGGACTCATGGGCGGTGGTGGCATGGGCGCCGCGGCGGCCGACTCGGCTGGTGGTGGTGGGCTGGCGGCGGCTGGTACTTCTACCCTGCCCCCGTTTATCCGTATCCTGACTACGTTTCGGAGACAATTTACGACGAGCCAAGCTCGGATTACGGCGACTACTGGTACTACTGCCGCAATCCCCGCGGCTATTATCCTTATGTCCAGACGTGCCGCGGCGCGTGGCAACCTGTCCCCGCTCAGCCGGACGCCGCGTAC
>JAICVV010000113.1 GCA_025935155.1 Alphaproteobacteria bacterium | reverse complement strand
GCTGCGGCGAGAGTGGACAGGGAGCCACTCGCTGCGAGCGCGGATAATGTGATGGCAATAAAATTCCTGGACATGGTTCCTCCGGCCGGTTTGGGCTGAGGTGTGAAGTCCACACTAGCGGATCAATATGCGCTTGGCACATAGAAGCTATGCTATTGCCGTCGCCATCGCCATTGGGGTGACCAGCGCGGGTGCTACCACGGCGGCCTCCCAACAGCCGAAGCGCATTGTCTCCACTTTTCTGTGTACGGACGAATATGTGTTCCGGCTGGTGCCGCGGGCAAGAATTGCGGCGCTGTCGTATCTCGCCGCCGACACGCGCCCAGTGGTGTCGACAATTGCGCGGCAGGTGAGGGGAATTCCGGGTGTCCGCGCTTCCGCGGAACAGGTGCTCGCGTTCCATCCCGATCTGGTCGTCACTTACGAAAGCACCAATGGGCGGCAAACCCAGCTGCTGCGTGCCGCCGGTGTAAAAGTGATGGAAGTGCCGTGGGCGCAATCGCTCAAGGATATTCGGCGCATCACGCACGCACTGGGTGCACAATTGGGTGCCAGCGGTCGCGCCGAGGCGATGATCCGCCAGATGGATTCTGAATTGGATCAAGCGCGGTCCATTGCTCCGCGGCCGGCAGTGCGCACGCTGATCTACGAGCCGAATGGTTATGCAACCGGCGGCGGCGTAACCGACGAAATTCTCGCGGCAGCGGGACTACAGAACGCCGGGACGGGAACGCATGTCACCCGTTCCGGCACGCTGCCGGTTGAAGAGGTGCTGTCGCTCGCGCCGGACCTGCTGATTTTCAACGGCGAACATGAAGCGCAGCCTGCGCGTGCCGACCTTATTCTGAAGCATCCGGCGCTGTCCGCCCTTGACGGACATAGCCGCATGCTCCGCACCTCGCTGGTGCCATTGTTGTGCCCCGGGCCGTGGTCGGCCGATGTCGCCGTTCCGCTTGCACAGTTGGCCCGCGGCGCCCAACGAACGAAAACTCTTCACGCTCAGTAAGTTTCTCGAACAGTATCGGGGTGCTTTTCCTTTCAGTCTGAGCGGTTAGAGTGGCGAAATCGGTGAGAATCGAGGGGAACGCAACAATGAAGAAATTATCTTTATGCGCAGCTGCGATTTTTGCGGCCGCGATGAATGTGAGCGCATGGGCTGACAACACAGACCATCCACTTCCCGATGCGACCCAGGCTGAGATCGCCAAAGTGGTGGCTGTCGAGCTCAAGGCCTATGGCGGCAAGACGCCCGTTCCGGGCGTTGTCGTCGGCATCTGGGATCCCAAGCTCGGGACCATGTTTCGCGGCTTCGGCGTGTCCAATCTGGCGGCGGGCAAGCCGATGAGCGTAGACGACAAGTTCCGCATCGGCAGCAATACCAAAACTTTTGTCGTCACCGTGATATTGCAACTGGCCGACGAGGGAAAGCTCAGCATCGACGACACGCTCGACAAATTCAAACTCCCGGTGAAGGTCCCGAACGCCGGACACATCACCTTACGCCAGCTGGCCGAAATGCGAAGCGGTCTCCTGAATTTCTATGCGCTGCCCGCGTTTCAGGCATATGACAAGCCAGCCTCGGTGCCGTTCGATATCGTCGCCTGGATGCAGAAGGGATTGGATCAGCCGGCCTTGTTTCCGCCAGGCACGAAGTTCGATTACAGCAATACCAATTACATTCTGCTCGGCATGGTGATCGAGGCGGTGACGCACAACACCGTAGCCGCGGAAATCGAGAACCGCATCCTCAAACCTCTGAAGCTGTCGAACACGAGCTATCCGGTCACCGATCCCGGCATGCCGTCGCCTTACACGCATGGCTATATGCTGAATGCCAAAAACGAATGGGACGATGAAACTGTGGCGCTTAATCCGAGCGTCAGCGGCGCGGCCGGCGTGATGATTTCCGATGCCGCCGACATGCGGCGCTGGGTGAAGCTGTACACGACCACCGGAATGGTCAGCGCGGCATCGCAGAAGGCACGCCTGTCTTGCATTCCGGTGCCGGGGCGCAATGGCGGTTTTGGACTTGGGATCGGCTGTTCCGCAGGCTGGCTCGGCTACACCGGCGGGATCACCGGCTACAACACGTCGGGCTACTACTTGCCGTCGCACGATGCGACGGTGATTGCTTTCGTGAACAGTCAGCGGGAAGTGCCGGGCAAGCCGGACGTGTCGCAGGCCATCCTTCGCGCCATCGCAAGAATTCTGTACCCGGACAACGTGCCGATGTAGGCCGCACGGAGGTTATTCCATCAATACCGCACCGGCGTATCGGGCGCGAGGTATTTGGCTATTTCGGCGGCGAGGTCCGTGGAGCGATTGCCCTCCAGCGAGCCCTTCTCTCCAAGCGTGTTGGAGACGGCGATCGCGAGCTTGCGGGATGGCAGGTAGCCCATGAAAGCGGCGTAGCCAGCGAAAGAGGGCGTCTGAATCACCCACCCGTTCGCCACGACGACGCCGAGCCCGTAATAGCTCTTATCGTTCCACCGTTCGAATTTTGCCGTTAGCGGTGCCAGCTGCAATGCATGGGATTGCGGCGGCAGCAATGCGCCCGTGCCGATTGCGGTTGCGCTCTTCAGCACGTCACCGATGCTGGACGTCATGATCGCGCCATGCGCCAGCGTCCACGATGGATTCCAATAAGTCGATTCCTCGTAGCGGCCGCGCTCGCCGTCGAACGCGTGAAGCACCGGTTCCTGGATGATCGCAGTATTCTCGCTGCGCGTGTCCTTCAGTCCCAGGCGGTCGAGAATGCGCTCTCGAATCAGGTCTTCCAGCTTGCGGTGCGTGGCCTTTTCCAGCACTTTGCCCAGAATTACGAAATTGGTGTGCGCATAGGACCAGCATGCGCCCGGCTCGCACTTCATCGGCTGGCCCAACCCCATGGCGATCAGCTCGTCGGGCGTCCACGCGCGGAACGGATTTGCGTATAGCGGCGGAACGAGGATTTTTGCATTGACGTAATCGGCATAGCCGGAGGTCGCATTGATCAGCATTTTCAAGCTGACGCGATCGGCTTTCGGATATTGTGGAAACCACCTGGACAGTTTGTCATCGAGGCTGAGGACGCGTTCGTCGCACAATTGGAGCAGGACGGTGCCCATATAAGCGATGGCGACGGCGCCGTTTCGGAAATGCATATCGGGCGTTGCCGGCACGCCGGTCATCGAGTCGCCCCATGCCCTGATGAGTAGGGGTTTTCCATCGATTGCGACGCCGGCAAGCACGGCCTTCAGGTCCTGCTTCGCCATGGATGCGCGGACGATCTCGTCGATCTTGGCTATAACCTCCTTGGCGGGTGTGCAGGTCCCGGCCACCTCAACGAGTTCGGCGGGGCACGCCATGGCATTGTTCGCCGCATGGGCGATTGGCGCGCCGCAGCTGAACACAAAGGCGAACGCAAACGATGCACGCAATTTCATGTTCGCCCCTGTTCCCTGCGCGGCCGCCGCGCCAGTCCAGAATCCCCGGACCAATATTCAATAACATGTTCTTGGAGATTCGGGTACGCCTGGGCATTGTCCACGACGTGAGATGAAGCATAACCGCGACACATGAATGCGCCCCCTCGACAGGATTTCGAAATGAGCGCGCCGGTTGGTGCAGAGGCGCATTCCCTTTCTGCATTCAGGCCCCGGCAGGTCGGTGTCACGCTCGCATTGCTGCTGCTGGCATTGGGGATGGCGCTTCTGTCGTTGCTGCTGGGCCCTTCCGATCTGGACACATACCAAATTCTTGGTGGCCTGCTTTCGGGGCACGGAATGGCCGGGGTTGTCGCGCGCGAGATTCGCCTGCCGCGTGCCGCGCTCGCACTTTTCGTCGGAGGCGCGCTGGGGGCAAGCGGCGCGGCGTTGCAGGGACTGTTTCGCAATCCACTGGCGGAGCCAGGTGTCACCGGGGTGACCTCGACAGCCGGATTGGGCGCAGTGCTCGCCTTCTATTTCGGCTTCGCGAGCGCCCACCCGATCCTGCTGCCGGCGTTTGCAATTTCCAGCGCGCTTGCCTCGGCGCTCATTCTTTATCTGCTGTCGCGGGCAGGGGCCGGTGCGGTTGCACTGATACTCGGCGGCGTGGCGATTGCGAGTTTGGCCACAGCGCTGACCGCATTGGCATTGTCACTCTCTCCCAATCCTTACGCGATGAGCGAAATCGTGATGTGGATGATGGGTTCGCTGAAGGACCGCACCCTTTCGGATCTTACCTTCGCTGCGCCGCTGGTCGCCGTCGGTATCGTCGTGCTGCTGACGACGGCGCGCGGGCTGGATGCGCTGCTGCTTGGTGAAGAAGCGGCACACAGCCTTGGTGTGAATGTTCATGGCGTCCGCAGGCGTGTCGTATTGGGCGTTGCACTCGCGACGGGCGCTGCAACGGCTGCTGCCGGGGCGGTGAGCTTTGTGGGCCTGGTGGTGCCGCATCTTCTGCGACCATTCTATGGCTCTGAGCCGGCGCGCCTGATCTGGCCGTCTGCACTGGGCGCCGCGGCGCTTGTCACTGCCGCCGATATTGTTGTGCGGCTGATTTCGCCGGATGAGAAATTGCCGTTGGGCGTGCTGACCGCCTTGCTCGGTGCACCGTTCTTCATCTGGCTTATTCTCCGTATGCGGAGAGATGCATGAGCAGGGTCGTATCGTTCGCCCATGTCTCTGCGGGGTACCGCCACAGGCCGGTGTTGCAGGGCGTCAGCGTTGCGTTTGCGGCGGGCGAGGTTACCGGGCTGGTCGGACCGAATGGAGCGGGCAAGACGACACTGTTTCGTGTGGCACTGCGGCTGCTCGAAGCAGAGTCCGGTAACGTCCGGTTACTCGATCGGCCCCTTTCGGAGTGGCCGGCGCAGTCCCTTGCACGAACGCTGGCCTATCTTCCCCAGGAAGCGGAAGCGCACTGGCCGGTTGAAGCGCGGCGGCTGGTCGCGCTTGGACGCCTGCCGTATCGCGTGCGATTCGCGCCACTCAACGATGCCGATGAGCAGGCCATTAACGATGCTATGGCACGTTGCGATGCAACTACGTTTGCCAGCCGGTCAATGAATCAACTCTCTGCTGGAGAACGGGCGCGCGTGCTGCTGGCGCGGGCACTTGCCGTGGGCGCCCCTGTGCTTCTTGCGGACGAGCCGGCAGCGCACCTCGATCCCGCGCACCAGCTGCGCCTGATGGAGTTGCTGCGCGCGGAAGCGGCACGCGGTACCGCGGTCATCGTGACCCTGCACGACCTTTCGCTTGCCTCCCGGTTCTGCGACCGGCTCGTTGTAATAGATGAAGGTCGCGTTGTGGCTGATGCTGCAGCAGGAGAGGCCCTGACAGACGATGTGCTTCGTTCTGTGTTTGCGATCAGCGCGCGGCGATTGGAGAATAGTGTCGTGCCATGGCAAAGGATTTGACGATGAGCAAGGACGACCCCGATCACCACTACAAGAAGGCGCTGTACCACCTGCAGGTCGAGCTGGTGAGGCTTCAGCGCGATCTCATCGCCAGCAACGCCCGTGTGCTGATCATTCTTGAAGGGCGCGATGCGGCGGGCAAGGATGGCACCATCAAGCGCCTCACGGAGCACATGAGCCCGCGGGAAACGCGCATCCATGCGCCCGGCAAGCCTTCCAGCCGGGAAGATAGCGAATGGTATTTCCAGCGTTTCGTGCCGTATCTGCCGGCGGCGCAGGATTTCGTGGTGTTCAACCGCTCCTGGTACAATCGCGCCGGCGTGGAGCGCGTGATGGGCTTCTGCACGCAGGAGCAGGCGGAAGAGTTTCTCACCTCCGTGGTACCGTTCGAGCAGATGCTGGCGCGCGACGGCATCGAAATCCGGAAATATTATCTCGACATCACGAAAAAGGAGCAGAAGAAGCGGCTGGACGAACGGGAGGACGATCCGCTGACCCAATGGAAGGTCTCGCCGGTCGATGAGATGGCGCAGAAGAAGTGGAGCGCCTACTCGCGCGCCCGTGACGAAATGCTGCGCCGCACATCGCATGAAGCCGCACCGTGGCGAATTGTACTGGCAAACGACAAGAAAGTGGCTCGGCTGGAATTCATCCGCGATCTGCTCGAAAGCTTTTCATACCGCGGCAAGAGCAAGAAACTCGCGCAGCCCGACCGCAGTATCGTGTTCCACTGGGCGGACAATTTGGCAGATCGTCTGGCGCCGTAGTGCAGGCAATCAGCTTCAGGCACGCGCCGCGTACCATTGCGGGTGCAGGAGGATCAGGCTTCGTGAGTTCGTCAGAAACGGTACGGATTCTGCTACGAACGCTTCATCAACGTCGAAGCGGCGCGACGAGGGACCTTGCGGGCGAATACGGATTTGCCCGGAATTGTCGCTCACATATACCGTCCGTTGCAGCCGCACGCCTTGCCGGAACACGCGGCTATCGACCCAATATTCGATTCCGAACGTGCTGGCGAGATGCTCCAGCGAGTATTTCCCCGCATGCAGAGCAGAAAGATCGTCGCTCTCGCGCGCGGCCGGTAGAGCACCCATTGATTCGACGAAGAAGTCCTGTTGCCGCATGCCGAGTGACTCATATCTGCTGTCGCCGTGGGAGTTTCCGTAGCGAACGAGAATTCGTTCGCGTGAGAAGTCTTCGATGGTTCGACCGATAAAATCGTAAAGGCTACCCTCTCTGCAAACGGCGTCGAATGGGTCGAGATGCAATCCGATCCGGTGGCCCATGTCCTGAATCGCTCTCAGTTGCTCCCACGTTCGAGCCGAACCGTAGAATGTCCTGTTCAGTTCATGCGGCCCCATCATGAAATAG
>JAICVV010000446.1 GCA_025935155.1 Alphaproteobacteria bacterium | reverse complement strand
CGGTTTTCTTTTCCCGCCCGAGAAGCGCGATGCGATGGCCCGCGCCATCCGCGCCACCATTCACCGCGCCCGCCTCACCTATCAGGAGGTGCAGACTCTGCGCGGCATGCTTGTCGCGCTGGCCAAAGGCAAGCATCGCCCGGCGCAAAAGCCAGCGAAGGAGAGATAACTCGCAGGCGCCTCGGCCGGTTCCGCATTTCTTAACCGGCAACGGTTATTGTCCCGCAGATGCCGGGCAGTTCACAGGAGATCGTTGGGTCTGCGCAAGAGCGGCCCTGCCGATTTCTCGGCGGTCTGGCGCAAGGTACCGTCAGGTCCACCGAGCGGAGTGCACAGCTACGGGCACACAGGTTCGGCGCGCTCGACGGCCTGCGCGGAATTTGCGCGTTTCTCGTGCTGCTGTTTCACGTACGCATTTTCATCGGGCCAAACTTCTTTGCACATGGCTATTTGTCGGTCGATATTTTCTTCATTCTCAGCGGCTTCGTCCTTGCCTTCGCTTATGACGGGAAGCTCGCGCGAGGCATGACGGTTAGACAATTTTTTCTGGAACGCGTCCGCAGATTGGGTCCGATGCTGTGGATCGGCGCGCTGGCAGGCACCCTGAGTTTCGCCGCGATTACCGCGGCGGGATCCTTGTCTGTTGCAGCTCTTACAACGATTATCGAAGAGGCCGCCGCAACGGCATTCCTGATACCTCATATCGGCGCCGGAATGGCGTTTCCGCTGAATAGCGTAGTCTGGTCGCTATTTGCCGAAATTTGCGTCAACTTGGCGTTCGCGGCGGTTGCCGTGCGCCTGGGCACGCGTTCTCTGATGGCAATCATCGCTGCGGGGTGGATGTTCCTGATTTTTTACGTCGCCTGGCATGGAACCGCGCACTTCGGAAATCATGGATCCGAGCTTCTCTTCGGTATCTGCCGGGCGGTTCCCTCCTTCTCGGTGGGTGTGCTGCTGTTAAGATTTTGGCGTGCGCGGATTTTGCATCGCCTTCCACCGGTGAATCCGGTCTTGCTCTTCGCCCTATGGTTCGCGCTCATGGCGCAAGGCGTTGGCCAGCTTCCCGCGCTTTTCGATCTGGTGCAGATTATCGCCGTCGCGCCGCTCCTGATCGCGCTGTTGGCACGATGGGAAGGGCAAACGCCTGAGTGGATGAGTTGGGCGGGGCGTCTTTCGTATCCCTTCTACATCACGCATTACGCGTACGTCCAGATGGCGTACGGACTTGGATTCAAAGGGTCGGTTTGGCTGCTGGCCGGACTCGCAGTCCTCTCTCTCGTTACGGCTGACGTGTTGGCGCGATGGGTGGAACCGGCGCTGCGCTGCGCAATAAGCCCGGGAAACGTGCCGCTGCTGGGCCGCTCGGCTTCGGCATAGGGATACACGCCGAACTCCTCGATGTAAAGCATGCTTGACATCTTCAGGCAACGGGTATGTAAAGTGAGCTTTACAGGAGAAGCGTCCATGCAAGCTGCCACTGCGCCGGTGAAATATGCCGGGCGTCTTTATGTTCTCGAATGCGCTATCGTGATGGGATTGTACGTTGCCGCCGTCTGGGTCCGGCCGTGGCTGGTGGCCCATGCCGCCACGCCACAACTTGCCACCGCCGCAAAGGTGCTG
>JAICVV010000226.1 GCA_025935155.1 Alphaproteobacteria bacterium | reverse complement strand
TATGGTGACGGTGCCGGCGTTCCAGGACCCACATAAGGAAACGGTGGGCTGGGAGAATTTCCTTGGCATGACCATCGGCCAGGCGGTGGTGTGGGCCTCGCAGAACATCGATCCCAAGCACATTAACCCGGAGCTCACCACTTCGGAGCCTTACGTGATGGGTTCGCATGCCACCTGCTCCGGCGCCTGGGCGAGCGGGCCTTCCGATTACGCGCCGGCGGAATACCAGTGGGGCTATAACCGCATGATGACGGTGGAAGGCCTGTTCGGCGCCGGCGATACCATTGGCGGCACGGCGCACAAATTCTCCTCCGGCTCTTTCACCGAAGGCCGCATCGCGGCCAAGGCCGCGGTGAATTACGTGCTCGATTTACGCGACCAGCCGCAGGTGAGCGAAGCCGAATGCGACGCGCTCAAGAAAACCGTGTTCCAGCCCATGGAACATTACGCGGTGTACCGCAACGAGATCGTCGCCGGCACGGTGTCCCCCAGCTATCTGCTTCCGATCCATGGCTTGCAGCGGCTGGAGAAGCTGATGGATGAATATGTTGGCGGCATCAGCGCTAACTACACCACCAACGAGCCGCTGCTCACCCGCGGCCTTGAATTGTTGCAGATGCTGAAGGAAGACATGGCGTGCATCGGCGCCGAGGATCTGCACCAGCTGCAGCGCGCGTGGGAATTACAGCACCGTGTGCTGGCATCAGAAGCGGTAACGCAGCATACGCTTTATCGCACCGAAACGCGTTGGCCCGGCTATTACTATCGCGCCGATCATCCCAAGCTGGATGATGAGAACTGGCACGCCTTCACGCTTTCCCGTTACGACCGCAACACCGGCGCCTGGGAGATGGAGAAAGCCCCCGTCTATCACATCGTGGATTGAGCTGTATTAGGGGCCCTCACGCCGGAGGGCCAAGTTTTAGCGGGGCATTTCCGCGGCTTTTTCACCGGACATGCCCAAGCCATCAAGGCCACCATCCTCTCCTGCAGAATGCGGACGTTTTTGGGTTTTCACGCCGGGCCAATTTTCAGGTAAGTGTGATCCCTACAACGCGAGTGAGTGGGCGGTCTCCAAAGCGGGTTTCGAGAGATGAACAGGACTTGGCGCCGACAAATACAGCTTTTCGGAATTCTTTCCGGGACATGCGCGGCCGCGCTTTCCACCGCGTTGGCCGAGGGACACACGACGTCGGCCAGCCCCGATGGCAGCTATCGGGTGGCTGACATTTTCGGTGAGAGCGAAGAGGAAAAGACCGCGCGCCTGCAGCAGTTCCAGCACGAGCAGGCACAGGATTCTTCCATCAGCTACTGGCGCCAGCGCAGCCAGGATCAGGAGAACACGGTGCGGCGGCTGACTGGGCAAATTGAGGAGCAGTCTCACCGCATTGACGAGTTGAACACCCGCATCGAGCGGATGCAAAAGGATTTCGATTACCGCCTCTGCAAAATCGCTGCGACGCAGCTGGGCGCCTCGGACGAAGCGCCCATGCCCTGCATGGGCACCGGCCCGCAGGCTTCCTTTGCCCCGGCTTCGGGAGTGTCACCTGCTTCTGGCAATCCGCAGCCCGGCCAGGGCGGCCCTGTTCAGCTAGCGCCGCCGCCTGGCACGCTCGGCACCATGCCCGCAGGAAACGGCGCTACGGCTGGAGCGGGTGCCACGCCGCCGCCCAGCCCCAATCGCGCCCGCTTCGATGCCGCCATGAAGCTGCTCGGCAAGACGCAATATGACGAAGCCCGCAGTGCCTTCCGCAGCTTCGCCGATGCCTATCCGAACGACGAGCTGGCGCCGCAGGCGGTGTACTGGTTCGGCGATATCGCCTATGTGCAAAAGGATTATCCGGCTGCCGCCCGCGCGTTTGCCGAGGAGATCAAGAAATATCCGGATAGCACGCGGGCGCCGGATAGCATGCTGAAGCTTGGCCAGGCGCTGCTCGCGATGGGCCAGAAACAGGAAGGCTGTTCTGCTCTTGCCGCCCTCCCGACGAAATACCCGAACGCCTCCAAAACGATCGTCACCCGCGCCGCGCAAGAGCGCAAAACCGGCGGCTGCAAGTAAGAAGGCGGCGAGCAAGGCGAAGAAGCCGGTTCGGGAAACTGCGGCCATTCCGGCCAAGCGGGCGGTGAAAGCGGCCGCGCCGGACACCTTTCAGGATCGCTTTGCCGCGGCGATGGCGGCGGTTGGCGCGCCGTGGCCCGGCGCTGTGGGCGTTTCCGGTGGCGGCGATTCCGTTGCCTTGATGCTGCTGCTGGCCGATTGGGCCAAGGCCGGCAAGCACCCTGCGCCTGTCGTATTGACGGTGGACCACGGCCTGCTGCCGAATTCGCATAAGGAAGCCGAGCGGGTTCGGAAGCTGGCCGAGGCATTCGAATTGAAAGCGCACGTGCTCGTGTGGAAAGGCGCCAAGCCTTCGGCCGACATTGAAGCCGAAGCACGTCATGCCCGCTACGCGCTAATGGGGGGGTGGTGCGCCGAGCACGAGGTGACAGCGCTTTACGTGGGCCATACCGAAGAAGATCAGGCCGAAACATTCCTGCTGCGGCTTGGGCGCGGCAGCGGCCTCGATGGCCTCTCCGCGATGAAGCCGGTATCGCCCTTGCCTATCCCGGGGCACGCACAGATCAGGCTGGTGCGGCCGTTGCTGAACTTCAGCAAGGCTGAGCTGCGCGATTTTCTTCGCTCGCGAAAGGTGGAGTGGTCGGACGATCCCATGAACAGCGACTCGCGCTTTGCCCGCGCCCGTTTGCGTGCCGCCTGGCCGCAGCTGGAGAATCTCGGCTTGCTGCCCTCCCGAATCGCCGATGCCGCGCGCCATCTGGCCCGCGCCCGTACGGTGCTGGAAGACATGACGCAAGGTTATCTGCAGCGGGGCACGCGGCCGGGCGAAGGTGGGGCCCTCGCGCTTGATCCGCTGCGCCTGAAGATGCTGCCGCGTGAGGTGGGGCTCAGGGCTCTTGCCGCAGCCCTCTCCAAAGTCTCCGGGGAAGAATACCGGCCACGCTTCGATAGCCTGGAGCGCCTATTCGATTCTATTCTGGGCGGCTCGTTGGGCGGCGGGGCGACCCTTCATGGCTGCATTGTGGCGCCTGCCTCAACGGGCGGGCAGGTATTCGGTTCAGCCACCGTCACAGTCTCGCGAGAACCGCCGCGAAAGGTGAAGGAACCAGCGGCCGCCCAGCGGCGTAAAAGCTAGAGGCAGTGTTAACTTCATATCCAAGCCGGTCTTGAAGCCGCATTGCCGCGGGGACGGAAATTTCTTAACGTTTTGCTGTCTGGCAAGGCGTTAGAAGGTTCCTATCTATCAGAGTGGCCTGGTGCCTCGCCAAAGGCCGCTCAGGAAAGGCGTCTCGTGAATAACCTTCGTAACCTTGCGCTCTGGATCATCATCGCGCTCTTGCTGGTCGCGCTGTTCAACATGTTCCAGGGCACCGGCACCCATCAGAACACCAGCCAGATCAGCTACACCCAGTTCAACCAGCAGGTGACGAACGGGCTGGTGAAGAAGGTCACCATTCAGGGCGACCAGATCGTCGGCGAGACCTCCAGTGGGCAGCAGTTCACCACAGTGATGCCTCCCAATGATTCGCAGCTGACGTCCAAGCTGCTGCAGAAGAATGTCGACGTGAACGTGAAGCCAGGGGACGACGGCTCGTTCAACCTGATGAGCATCTTCATCAACTGGTTCCCCATGCTGCTCTTGATCGGCGTGTGGGTGTTTTTCCTGCGCCAGATGCAGGCCGGCGGCGGCAAGGCGATGGGCTTCGGCAAAAGCCGCGCGAAGTTGCTAACGGAGCGGCAGGGCCGCGTGACCTTTGAAGACGTAGCCGGAGTCGATGAAGCCAAAGAGGAACTGAAGGAAGTCGTTGACTTCCTGAAAGACCCACAGAAATTCCAGCGGCTCGGCGGCCGCATTCCGAAGGGCGTCCTGCTCGTCGGCCCTCCCGGCACGGGCAAAACGCTGATTGCGCGTGCCGTGGCCGGTGAAGCGAACGTGCCGTTCTTCACCATCTCCGGTTCCGATTTCGTCGAGATGTTTGTCGGCGTTGGCGCCAGCCGCGTGCGGGACATGTTCGAGCAGGCGAAGAAAAATGCGCCCTGCATCGTGTTCATCGATGAAATCGATGCGGTCGGCCGCCACCGCGGTGCCGGCCTTGGCGGCGGCAATGACGAACGCGAGCAGACGCTGAATCAGCTGCTGGTGGAAATGGACGGCTTCGAATCCACCGAAGGCGTGATCCTGATTGCCGCCACCAACCGGCCGGATGTGCTCGATCC
>JAICVV010000167.1 GCA_025935155.1 Alphaproteobacteria bacterium | reverse complement strand
GCTCGCCACCGCAACGCTCGATTTCATCGATCCAGGCCTCACCAGTCAGGTCGTGTTGAGCGCGGCCGTGGCGAGCGTGTGGTTTCTGGCGATCGCCGTGGTGCTGATTGTCGGCATCAAGGTGACGAGCGGCGTGCAGGTGGTGATGACCTCAATCGAGCTCATCATACTTACCATTGTGCTGATCGCGGCGTTTGTGCATTCGGCGCACGCAAGCCCGGTGAACCCGTTCAGCTGGTCCTGGTTCAGCCTTGGATATTCACCGGGAAGCTTTGCCGCCAGCGCTCTTGTTGTGGTGTTCTTCTATTGGGGCTGGGATGTCACCGCCAATCTGGGCGAAGAGACGGTCAACGGCAGCGAGAACGCCGGCAGTGGCGGTTTCGTCAGCGTGTTCATTACCATCGCTTATTACATGGCGTTCGTTTTCGCGGCACTGTTCCTGTTCAGCCTGAACGATGCGCAAGGCTTTAACGCCAACATCATCTACAACATCGCGGTGGCGTCGGGACTGGGACGCGTGGGTGGGTTGTTTGCATCTGCAGCGGTGATCCTCTCCAGCATCGCAACGCTGGAAACCACAATGCTGCAATTTTCCCGCACGCTGTTCGCCATGGGACGGGACGGCGCCATGCCGACGCTGTTCGGTTTTGTGGATGCACGCACGCAGACGCCGGTACGCGCCATGCTGGTGCTGATCGGCATAGGATTGCTGCTGGTGTGGGGATCGAGCCTGATGCCCACAGTGCATCAGATCATTCTGGACTCCGTCAACGCGGTGGGCGTGCTCGTCGCCTATTACTACGGACTCGCTGGGCTTGCTGCCGGCTGGGCCTTTCGCAAGGTCTGGCGCGAATCGCTTCTGCGCTGGCTCGGCCTGGTGGCGTTTCCGGTCCTCAGCGGCATTGTGCTGATCGCGCTGGGCGCCTATGCGATCTCCACCTTCGATGCAATCACCAATGCAGTTGGAATCGGCGGGCTGATCGCCGGTATCGTCTTTTTTCGGCCACAAGGCCGTGCGAGAGCCGCCGTGCTCGCGCACTGATCTGTGGCCCTTGCTTCCGTTTGCTGCGTACCTATCTGGAGGCGGCTACCGCCCGCCGCGCGACGGAGACAATATGAACGCCGACGTCATCTCTTCCCAGCCAGACCGGCGGGCGCTTCTGCGCCTCGGCGCGGGATTCCTGGGCGCATCGGCGCTGTCCGCCGTGCCTGTGCTGGCGCTTGCTGCGGGCGGCGATAGCTGGGCGACCATCGAGAACTTCTCGCCGGCCGGAAAAAGTTTGGGGCTCGCGCGCGTACACAAGGTCGTGAAGAGCGAGGCTGAGTGGAAAAAGCAGCTCTCCGCCAATTCGTTCGAGATTACCCGCCATGCGGGCACCGAGCCGGCGTTCAGCGGCGTGTACTGGAACAACCACGCCGATGGTCTGTACCGCTGCATCTGCTGCGATACAGCTCTGTTCGATTCGCGCACGAAGTTCGAATCGGGCACCGGCTGGCCGAGTTTTTTTCAGCCGATCTCGAAGCGGAACGTTGTGCAGTCCAACGACAGCACCCTCGGTATGAGCCGCATCGCAATTTCATGCACCCGGTGCGACGCGCATCTCGGCCATGTGTTCGACGACGGGCCCAAGCCAACCGGGCTCAGATATTGTATGAATTCTGCTGCGCTGCGATTCGTCGCGCGCGGCAAACAGCAAGCCTGACTGAGATAAGATGAACGGGAACCGCAGTTCGGTTTCGGAAATTGCGTCGCTTTTGGCGCGGCTCGCAATCGGCCTTTTGGCCCTTCCGCTTCTGGGCGCCATCTTCATGGGATTGGCCCGCGCCGATAATGCGCGCGTGTTGCCAGCGCCCAGTTTCGACGAGCACAGCACCGCTCCCACCGAAACAGCGGTGCTGGCGGGTGGCTGTTTCTGGGGCATGCAGGGGGTGTTCGAGCACGTGAAAGGCGTAACCAGGGTTGTCTCCGGCTATACCGGCGGGGCTAAAGGCACCGCGGAATACGAGACGGTGAGCGGCGGGAACACCGGACATGCGGAGTCGGTGCAGATTACCTTCGATCCCCGCAAGGTGACCTACGGCCAGATTCTGCGCGCATATTTCTCGGTTGCCCACGATCCGACCGAACTGAACCGCCAGGGGCCGGACGAAGGCACGCAGTATCGCTCGGAAATCTTCTTCACCGGTCCGGCACAGGAGAAGGTCGCGCGCGGATACATCGCGCAGCTTGAAAAGGCGCACGCCTTTTCATCGCCCATCGTCACCAAAATCGACGCGGCGAAGGGCTTCTATCCGGCAGAGGGGTACCATCAGGATTATCTCATCCATCATCCGGAAAGCCTCTACATCCAGGTGAACGATTTGCCGAAGATCGAACACTTGAAGGAGCTGTATCCGCAGCTCTATCGAGACCGCCCGGTCATGGTGACGGCATCCCGCTGAAAGTGGCCGCCGCCTGCGCGCGGGTTGCTGAGAAAGCGCTAACCTTTCCGGATCTACGATGCGGCCCCGGCGGCGCCGGCCACTTGGCTTGGACGCTGCGCCGTCCCATATCTCAGCGATATTTCGGCCAGTTCCCGCCGCCCTTCCGATAAGGTGTCCCCTATGGTTGCTTTCCTGAACTGGTCCAAATCCATTGCGCTTGGCACTCTGAACGCCATCGCCAAGGTGGCGCTGTTCATCGTGCTCGTCATCGTCGCGCTGGTGATTATCGGCATGGCCCGCGGCGATGGGCTGCCGGACAAAATGGTGCTGGCGGCGGACCTGCGCACGCATATGGCGGATTCGAGCCGGCCCGGACCTTTTGAGATGAGCCGGCCGCTGACCGTTATGGACCTTGTGCTTACGCTCAATCGGGCGGCACACGATTCGCGGGTGAAGGGTCTTTATCTGCGGGTGGGAGACGGCGGGCTTGCCGTGCCGCAGGCTCAGGAGATTGCCGCTGCGCTCAAACGCTTCCGCGCCAGCGGGCGCTTCGTGATTGCGCACGCGCAAGGGTTCGATTCCGGCGGCCTGGGCGATTATCTGGCCGCCGCGGGCGCCAACGAGTTGTGGATGCAGCCCAAAGCGACCTTCGGCGCTGCCGGCGCGGGCGCCGGCACCATCTTCCTGCGCGGACTGTTCGACAAGATTCAGGCGCAGCCGCAGATGGTGAAGCGCTCCGACTACAAAAGCGCCGCCGATCTCTTCATGGAAAAGGATTACACTGCGCCCGACCGTCAACAGACCACGGCGTTTCTGCAATCCTGGTACAACACGGCGACGGACGGAGCGGCGGCAGCGCGGAAGCTGCCGCCGAAAATGGTGGCGGCGAGCTTCGAGAAGAGTCCGCAATTCGCCGAAGACGCGCTGGCCGCGCACCTGATCGACCGTATCGGTTACGATGACGATGCGCGGGATGCCGCGATTGCCCGTGGCGGCGACGCCAAGATCGTCAGCATGCGGAAATACCAGCGCAACATCGCCGATGTCTCCGCCGGCGGCCGGCCGCAAATCGCCCTCATCGAGGCATCGGGCGAAATTTCGGAAGGCGGCTCGCGCGACGGCGCCTTTGGCGATTCCAGCGGTATCGCCTCCGATGATTACTCCACCGCCATTCGCGACGCGGCGCGCGATCCCAGCATCAAGGCCATTCTGCTGCGCGTGGATTCGCCTGGCGGATCGGTTGCGGCCTCCGATCAGATTCTGCACGCGTTGCAGAAGGCGAAGCGCGCCGGCAAGCCGGTGGTGGTGAGCATGGCCACATTGGCTGCGTCTGGCGGCTACTACATTTCCTGCTTTGCAGATCGTATTGTGGCCGAGCCTGGCACGCTGACTGGCTCGATCGGCGTGCTGACCGGCAAGGTGTCGTTCGGCAAATCGGTGGGGCTGTTGGGGATTGGCGCAGACCAGATCGGCGTCGGCAAGAACGCGCTAATGGATTCCATCATCAGCCCCTACACGCCCGACCAGTGGGCCAATCTCAATCACCAGGCCGATGTGATTTACGCGGATTTCCTGCAGAAGGTCGCGACAGGGCGGAAGCTGCCGCTTTCGGAGGTGCAGAACATTGCCAAAGGCCGCGTGTGGACCGGCGCCGATGCCAGGCCGCGCGGCCTGGTCGACGAGCTCGGCGGCTTCTGGACGGCCGTCGCGGACGTCAAGAAGCTGACTGGCATCGCGCCGGACGAAGCGGTGGATTTCAAGATGTATCCCAAGCGCGCGAGTTTCTTCGGAGCGCTGGCCTCCGCGTTCAGCGGCACGGCAGCCGGCGTTCACGCCATGCAGGGGTTGGCCGCTATCGAGCAGCTTCCGGTGGCCCGTGCTGTGCTCGGCGCCATGGCCGATTCCAGCCGCAGCGGCGTGCAGATGAAGGCGGCGAACCTGCCTGTCGAATAGGCGGGTCGTGTGCCCGCGGGCGGGACATCGCGGTTGCCCTTGAGGTAGGTTGCCGGGGTAGCGCTATCGGAGCGTTCGCTTTTGCAGAGTCAACAACTTGCCGTTGCCGCGCAGCAGGCCATGCAGGCGGGGCGGCTGGACGAGGCGGCGCGGCTGTGGGGGCAGGTGCTGTCGCTGCAGCCGGAGCATCCCCAGGCCCTCTTCCATCTGGGACAGCACAAGCTGCTACAGCGGGATGCTGCGGCTGCGCTCGCCCTGTTGGAGCGCGCGGCGCAGGCCGATCCGAAAACGCCGGCCATCCCGCTCAACATTGCCTTTGCGCATCGCAGCTCCGGCAATACGCAAGCCGAGTTTGCTGCACTCGACCGTGCGCTTGCCATCGACCCCTATTTCTACCCGGCGCTGTTGACAAAGGGCGACGCGTTGAGGCGGCTGGGCCGGCCTCGGGGGGCCGCCAAGGTGTTCAAGGATGCGATCGCCATCATGCCGCCCGAGCATCGGCTTCCGGAGGAACTGAAAACGGCCGCTGCAAACGCCCGCGCCGCAGTCCGCGACGATGCCGCGGCGATGGAGAATTATCTGAACGAGCGCCTCACCGCACTCTCCGGCCACGAACCGGCAAAGGTGTCGTCGCGGCTGGAAGAATGCGTGGGCATTGCCGCCGGAACGAAGAAGGCGTTTGTGCAGCGGCCGACGATGCTGAACTTTCCCCAGCTGCCGGCCGTCCCCTTTTACGAGCGAAGCGGCTTCCCGTGGCTGGAGAAGCTTGAGAAAAGCACGGGCGACATCCGGAATGAGCTGGTGGCGCTGCTGGCAAAACAGAATGAGGAAGGCGCAAATTTCACGCCTTATGTCGATCACGCCGAAGGCGCGGCCCAGAGCCAGTGGGGAGACCTCAACCGCTCGCCAGACTGGGGGGCATACTTCCTGTGGGACGACGGCCGGCCGGTGGCGGAGCACATCGAGGCG
>JAICVV010000061.1 GCA_025935155.1 Alphaproteobacteria bacterium | reverse complement strand
GTGCGCCACGCCGAGAATGACATAGGGGTCCGAGCGGTCGGGAAAGTGCGAGGCGCGGATACGGCGAAACTCGTTCGGCGCGAACCCGAAAATGTCCGCAACGCGCTCCAGAAAGGCGAGTTCGCCCGGATGCAAAATGCCATCGGCCTTGGCGATTTCGAACAGGCCGTCGAGAATGTCTTCCAGGACGGCGGGATGATCGCGATAAATGCCCGCAATCTGGCGGGCGTAGCTTTCGAACCCCGCAGTATCCTGGCGCGCCAGCCGGAAGATGCGGCGCACATTGGCTTCCTCGTTCGGCGGCACGCGGAAGTATTGGCGAAAGGCTTCTTCTTCGTCGCCGGTCGCCGCCCCATCGGCCTTCGCCATTTTGGCCCCTAGCGCGATCATCGCGATGGTGAACGCGACGCCGGGATCGGCCGCTCTCGGGGTTGCGGTGGAAGCCCGGTCCACGAGGAAATGGCCGGCCAGGGCGCCCAGCGCGGCGCCAAGCGGACCGCCTGCCAGCAATCCGGCCGCCGCGCCGCCAATTTTGCCCCAGATAGACATGGAGCGAACCTTTAGGCGAATGTCGTCGCAAATGCGAGATGAAGAATTCGCACGCGGAGCCGCGGAGAATATGAGGGGCGCGAAGGCACTGGACGACGTAACGGGCGCGGTGGTTGATGCCGCCTACAAGCTGCACACTGGTCTTGGACCGGGACTGTTGGAATCTGTGTACGAAACCGTTCTGGCGCGCGATCTCGCGCGCCAGGGATTTTACGTCGAGCGGCAAAAGATCCTGTCGTTCGAATACGACGGCCTGCAATTTCGCGACGGATTGCGCATTGATCTTCTCATCGAATCCACAGTTGTCCTGGAAATAAAATCCGTCGAGAGGTTATTGCCTGTTCATCCGAAGCAGGTACTCACATATCTTCGCCTGCTGGGCTTGCCCGTCGGTCTGCTGATCAATTTCGGCGCTCCGACGCTCAAGGAAGGTTTGCGGAGAGCGGTCAACAATCTGCCCCCCACATCATCTCCGCGGCTCCGCGTGAATCAATGAACAGGTGGAAAATTTGTGTCGATCGTGGCGGCACCTTTACGGACATCGTCGCCGAAGCGCCGGATGGGAGCTTGAGCAGCCTCAAGCTGCTGTCGGACCATCCGGAATATGACGATGCGGCGCTGGAGGGAATCCGGCGGTTTCTGGGCGTTGCGTCTGGCGCGTCCATTCCGCCGGAACGTGTGGCCGAAGTGCGTATGGGCACCACGGTTGCCACCAACGCGCTGCTCACGCGCACGGGTGAGCCGCTGGTCCTCGTGACGACGCGCGGGTTCAGGGATCAGCTGCGCATCGGATATCAGAACCGGCCCAAACTGTTCGCGCTGAAAATCGAACTGCCGGACATGCTGTACGCGCGCATCATCGAGGCGGATGAACGCATGGCCGCGGAGGACGAGGTGCTGCATCCGCTCGATGAAACGTCGTTGCGGAGCGAGTTGCTCAAGGCGCGAGCAGAGGGGATTTCCAGCTGCGCTATTCTCTTCATGCACGGTTATCGGCATCCAGAACACGAAAAGCGCGCCGCTGAGATCGCCCGCGAGACTGGATTCACGCAAATCTCGACCAGTTACGAAACCGTGCCGCTGATGAAATTCGTGTCGCGCGGCGATACCACGGTGGCCGACGCATATCTCTCGCCCGTTCTGTCGCGCTATGCCAAGCGCGTGTCGGATGCGTTGGGCGGCACGCGGCTATATTTCATGACCTCCAATGGCGGCCTTGCGGCGGCGGATTTTTTCCGCGGCAAGGATGCGATTGCCTCGGGGCCTGCGGGCGGCGTCATCGCCATGGCGGAAACCGGCCGCGCAGCAGGCTTCGAGCGCGTGATCGGCTTCGACATGGGCGGCACCTCCACCGATGTCGCCCGGTTCGATGGAACCTACGAGCGGGTATACGAAACGGAGGTCGCCGGCGTGCGGCTGCGCGTGCCGATGCTGGCGCTCAACACGGTGGCCGCGGGCGGCGGCTCGATCCTGCGCTACGACGGTGCCCGGTTTCGCGTCGGGCCGGATTCCGCCGGCGCCGATCCGGGACCGACATGCTATCGCCGCGGCGGTCCCTTAACCGTCACAGACGCGAATGTCATGGTCGGGAAGCTGCGGCCGGATTACTTCCCACACATTTTCGGGGCGCAGGGCGACCATCCGCTGGATGCAGAACGCGTGCATGACGCATTCGCGGCCTTGGCGCAGGAGATTGAGGATGGCCGCGCGGCGGAAGAGGTGGCCGATGGATTCATTCGTATTGCCGTCGAAAATATGGCGAACGCGATCAAGCGCATTTCGGTGGCGAAGGGCTATGACGTTCGCGAGTACACGCTGAACTGCTTCGGTGGCGCAGGCGGGCAGCACGCCTGTCTTGTTGCCGACGCCTTGGGCATCGGTCGCGTATTCATCCACCCATTTTCCGGTGTGTTGTCCGCCTACGGCATGAAGCTGGCGCGCCTGCGCACCCTTCGCCAGCGGGCAATTGGTCAGGTGCTCACGTCCGCTCTCATGCCGCTCCTCGAGGCGGCGGCCGCAGAACTGTCGCACGAAGCCGAAGCAGAGGTGCGCGGGCAAGGCGCGGAACACAGCTGGTGCTCAACTCGCGCACACATCCGCTACGAAGGCAGCGACACGACGTTGCCAATCGCACTTGCCTCGTTCAACGAAATATCGCGCGCGTTCGCCCAAGCGCATGCGCGCCTGTTCGGCTTTGGCTTCGAGGGCAAGCGGCTGATTGTGGAATCGGTGGAAGTGGAGGCGGCAAGTGCAGATTACCCCCCTTCCGTCGCGCCTGCGGCGCGCCACCTTCCCCCACGAGGGGGGAAGGAGAATGACCTTGAGCCAATCACCAAGTCAGTACGTTCCGCTTCCCCCCTAGTGGGGGAAGCTGTCAGCGGCGCGCAAGCGCCGATGACTAAAGGGGGGGCGAGCGTCCGCTTCTTTTCCCAAGGGACTTGGCACGAGGCGCAGGTGCATCGCACCGAAGAACTCGCGCGCTGTGCGCAGGTGAACGGCCCGGCGCTGCTGATCGAGCCGCACCAGACGATTGTGGTTGAGCCGGGTTGGCGCGCGGAAATCACAGAACAACGCGCCGTCGTGCTCACGCGAATGATAGAGCGGACCCCCGTGCCCGCCAGCACGGAAGCCGATCCAGTGCTGCTGGAAGTGTTTGCAAACCTGTTCATGGCTATCGCCGAAGAAATGGGCGCCACGCTCCAGAACACGGCGTCCTCCGTGAACATCAAGGAGCGGCTGGATTTTTCTTGCGCCATTTTCGATGCCAAAGGCGGGCTGGTGGCCAACGCGCCGCACATGCCGGTGCATCTGGGTTCGATGGGCGATTGCGTCACGGCGATCATGCGCAAAAATCCGCACATGCGCGAAGGCGATATGTTCGTCACCAACGCACCGTACGACGGCGGCACGCATATTCCCGATGTCACGGTGGTGGCGCCGGTGTTTGTAAACGGCGAGCGCCGCTTCTTCGTCGCAAGCCGCGGGCATCACGCCGACATTGGCGGCATCACGCCGGGCTCCATGCCCGCATTCTCCAGGGATATTTCCGAAGAGGGCGTGCTGTTCGACGGCGTCCCGCTGGTGCATGGCGGTCGCTTCGACGAAGCGGACGTTCGTGCGCGGCTGGAGAGCGGCGAGTATCCCGCGCGCAACCCAGCGCAGAACATTGCGGACCTCAAGGCGCAGGCGGCCGCCTGTACCCGCGGCAGCGAAGAACTGAAACGCATCTGCGCGCTTTACGGTGCTGACGTCGTCACCGCCTATATGCGCCACGTGCAGGACAATGCCGAAGAATCCGTGCGCAAGGTGATTGGCGCGCTGAAAGATGGTGAATTCATCATGCCCACCGATGGCGGCGCGGAAATCCACGTGAAGATCACGGTGGATCGCGCGAAGCGGTCCGCGCGCGTCGATTTCGCTGGCACAAGCGCGCAGCAGCCCAACAATCTCAACGCGCCAGGCTCCGTCACCAAGGCGGCGGTGCTCTATGTCTTCCGCTGCCTTGTGGACAGCGATATTCCGATGAACGCCGGTTGCCTGAAGCCGCTGGAGATCGTGGTGCCGGAAGGCACGCTGCTCAATCCGCGCCCGCCCGCGGCTGTGGCCGGCGGCAATGTGGAAACCAGTCAGGCCGTCACGGATGCACTGTTCGGTGCCTTGGGTGTGATGGCGGCCGCGCAAGGCACCATGAACAATCTCACTTTCGGCAACGACCGCCATCAGTACTATGAAACCATCTGCGGCGGTGCGGGTGCGGGCACAGATTTCGACGGCCAATCCGCCGTGCACACGCACATGACGAATTCGCGCCTCACCGATCCCGAAGTGCTGGAGACGCGCTATCCCGTGCTGCTGGAAGAATTCTCAATTCGCAAAGGTTCGGGAGGCGCCGGCAAACACAAAGGCGGCGATGGCGTGATCCGCCGCGTCCGCTTTCGTGAGGCGATGACTGCCGCCATACTTTCCACGCGCCGCGAAACTGCGCCATTCGGTTTGGCAGGCGGCGAAGACGCGCAACGCGGTATCAACGCCGTCATCCGTGCGAACGGTGAGCAAGTCACATTGAAAGGCCGCGATGAGGTGGCGCTCGAACCCGGCGATCAAATCGTCATTGCCACTCCGGGCGGCGGCGGCTTTGGAAGCGTAGTTGGTTTGAAAAATTTCCCCCTCGCCCCCTCTGGGGGAGAGGGGCAGGGGTGAGGGGGATGCCAGAAGTCAGAACATAGAATCCAGAAATCAGAACAGGTGCTGCGACAGGGCGGTTTGACGTCTGATTTCCGTCTTCTGATTCCCCGCCGCCCCCTCACCCTGTATCCCTCTCCCCCGGAGGGGGAGAGGGAGTTATATTCTTGCCAACCGGAGACGTGCAGATGTCTACCGTCCTCATCACCGGCGCGAACCGCGGCATCGGTTTGGAATTCGTGCGGCAATACGCAAGCGATGGCGCAAAGGTCATCGCCTTCGCGCGCGAACCTGATCGCGCCAATGAGCTGAAGGAACTCGCGCGCAAGCACAGCAAGATCGAAGTTCACAAGCTGGATGTGTCGGATTTCAAAACCTGCGCGGCGCTGGGAAAAACTCTTGCGGGAGAGCCTATCGATATCCTCGTCAACAACGCGGGCTACTATGGCCCCAAGAGGCAGAGCGCCGACGACATGGATTTCGACGGCTGGGCCTGTACGTTTGCCGTCAACACCATGGGGCCGCTGGCACTCGCGCAGGCGCTGCACGAGAACTTGAAGCTCGGACGCGAGAAAAAGCTCGTCACCATCACCAGCGGCATGGCATCCACCGCGACCACCGAAGGCGGCTACCTCGCCTACCGCGCCACAAAAGCGGCGGTGAACAATGTGATGCGCAATCTCTCGGTCGATTGGCGCAAGGACGGCATCATCGCCGTTGTGGTTTCACCCGGCTGGGTGCGCACCGACATGGGCGGGCAGGGCGCGCCGCTGTCGCCCGAGCAAAGCGTCAGCGGCATGCGCCAGGTGATCGCCGGACTCACGCCGGCCGACAGCGGCAAATTCCTCACCTGGCAAGGCCACGAACGACCTTGGTGACAATCGCCGCCGTACTTTTCGTCATGGCCGGGCTTGACCCGGCCATCCATCGCGCGAGCGTCTGCGAGCGCAAAAGACTCTTCTCGGCGCGCAGACGCGCGCCGGATGGATGGGCGGCTCAAGGCCGCCCATGACAGAAAAGAGTCGCGACTGTCCAGAGTTAAGCCGCGGCGGCGGCGCGGGGATCGTAGTTGAGGATCGGCGAAAGCCATCGCTCAGTTACGTCCATGCTCCAGCCCTTGCGGCGGGCGTAGTCTTCCACCTGATCGCGCTCGATTTTGCCAGTGCCGAAGTAGCGCGCTTCCGGATGCGAGAAGTACAAGCCGCTGACCGATGAGCCGGGCAGCATCATGTAGCTTTCGGTCAGCTTGAGTCCGGCGCGCTTCTCCGCATCGAGCAGTCCGAATAGCATTCCTTTCTCGGTGTGGTCGGGTTGCGCAGGATATCCGGGCGCCGGACGGATGCCACGGTACTGCTCGCGGACCAGTTCTTCGGATGAGAGGTTCTCGTCCGGCGCATAGCCCCAGAATTCGCGCCGCACCCGTTCGTGCAGGCGTTCCGCAAACGCTTCGGCAAGACGGTCCGCCAGCGCGCGCAGCAGGATGGCGCTGTAATCGTCCTTCGCGGCCTCGAACCGCTTGATGTGCTTCTCTTCGCCGATGCCCGCCGTAACGGCGAAACCGCCGATGTAATCGGGGAGCCCGCGCGGCGCGATGAAATCGGCCAGTGCCAGATTGGGCTTGTCGCTCTCCCGCTTCATCTGCTGGCGAATGGTGTGCAGCATTGCTATTGGGGCGTCCCGGCTCTCATCCGCGAAAAGCAGAACATCATCGTCGTCGCCGTCCGCATTGGCGGGCCAGAAGCCGATCACCGCGCGCGCCGCCAGCCAGTTGCCCTCGATAATGCGTTTCAGCATGGCCTGGGCATCGGCATAGAGCGACCGTGCCGTTTCGCCCTGTTGCAGATCGTCCAGAATTTGCGGGAAGGGTCCGGTCAGTTCCCACGTCTGGAAGAACGGCCCCCAGTCGATGTAGCGGGCGAGCTCACCAAGCTCATATGGCCCGAAGTCGCGCAAGCCGAGGAAGCTCGGCTTCGGCGGCGCATAGCTTGCCCAATCGAATTTCAGCTTGTTGGCGCGGGCTTCCTTCAGCGACAGCCGCCGCCCCGGCGCGTGCGCCGTGCGATGGCGCGCGGCGATGTCCTCATATTCCTTGCGCGTGTTGGTGGCGAAACCCGCGCTCGCCGTCTTGCTCAGCAGGTTGGAGGCGACGCCCACCGCACGCGAGGCATCCGACACGTGGATCACGGCGCCCTTGTTGTAGCTCGGGCTGATCTTCACCGCGGTGTGCACGCGGGAGGTGGTCGCGCCGCCGATGAGCAGGGGAATCTCGAAACCCTGCCGCTCCATCTCGCTCGCCACATGCACCATCTCGTCCAGCGACGGCGTGATGAGGCCGGACAGCCCGATGATGTTGGCGTTGGCTTCGCGCGCGGTGTCGAGAATCTTCTGTGCCGGCGTCATCACGCCGAGGTCGATCACCTCATAGCCGTTACACTGCAGCACCACGCCCACGATGTTCTTGCCGATATCGTGCACGTCGCCCTTCACGGTGGCCATCACGATGCGCCCGGCTGGTTCCTTTACGGCATTCTTCGCCTGCTCCGCTTCCATGAAGGGCAGCAGGTGCGCCACTGCCTTTTTCATCACGCGCGCACTCTTCACCACCTGCGGCAGGAACATCTTGCCGGAGCCGAACAGATCGCCCACCACGTTCATGCCGGCCATCAGCGGCCCTTCGATCACATCCAGCGGGCGCGACGCTTGCTGGCGCGCTTGCTCTGTGTCTTCGGTCACGAAATCGGCAATGCCGTGCACCAGCGCATACTTCAGCCTCTCTTCCACGGGCATGTTGCGCCAGGCGAGCGTCGTCTCCGCCTGCACGTTGGAGGCGTCGTTCTTGAAGCGCTGCGCCAGATCGAGGAGGCGCTCGGTCGCGTCCTCGCGGCGATTAAACAACACGTCTTCGATGGCGTCACGCAAGTCGAGCGGAATGTCTTCGTACACCGGCAGCGCGCCGGCGTTGACGATCCCCATGTCCATTCCGGACTTGATGCCGTGATAGAGGAACACGGAGTGCATCGCCTCGCGCACCCGCTCATTGCCGCGGAATGAAAACGAGAAATTGGAAACGCCACCGGAGACATGCACATGCGGCAGCCCGGCGCGGATTTGCTTGGCCGCTTCGATGAAGGCGCGGCCGTAATCGTTGTGCTCTTCGATACCCGTGGCCACCGCGAAGATGTTGGCATCGAAGATGACGTCTTCCGGCGGGAAGCCGACCTTGTTGACCAGAATGTCGTAAGCGCGGCGGCAGACCGCAACCTTGCGCTCCACCGTGTCGGCCTGACCCTGCTCATCGAACGCCATCACCACCACGGCGGCGCCGAAACGCATCACTTCGCGCGCGTGCGCGATAAAGGGTTCTTCGCCTTCCTTCAGGCTGATGGAATTGACGATGGGCTTGCCTTGGCAAACTTTCAGCCCCGCTTCGATGACGCTCCATTTGGATGAATCGATCATCAGGGGCACGCGCGCGATGTCCGGCTCGGCGTTAATGAGGTTGACGTAGCGGCGCATAGCGGCTTCGGAATCGAGCAGCCCTTCGTCCATGTTGATGTCGAGAATCTGCGCGCCGTTCTCCACCTGGCTGCGCGCCACCTCGACCGCGGCTTCGTAATTCTCCGCCGCGATCAATTTGCGGAACTTGGCGGAACCGGTGATGTTCGTGCGCTCGCCGACATTCACGAAGTTGGTGTCGGGCGTGAGCGTGAACGCCTCCAGTCCGGAGAGGCGCAAGTAGCGCGGCTTCTCCGGAATCCGCCGCGGCGGCACACCCTCAATCGCTTCGGCGAACGCTTTGATGTGCGCCGGCGTGGTGCCGCAGCAGCCGCCAACGATGTTGACGATCCCGGAGCGGGTGAACTCGCCGAGGCGCGCGGCCATGGACTCGGGCGTGTCGTCATAGCCGCCGAATTCGTCGGGCAGGCCGGCATTCGGATGTGCGCTGACCAGCGTGTCGGCCACCTGGCTCAATTCATCCACATAGGCACGCAATTCCTTGGCACCAAGCGCGCAGTTCAGGCCCACAGCAAACGGCCGCGCGTGGCGTACCGAGTGCCAGAAGGCTTCCGCCGTCTG
>JAICVV010000005.1 GCA_025935155.1 Alphaproteobacteria bacterium | reverse complement strand
GGCGCTGGCGTGGCATCGTTCGCCAGCGGATCGGGGCCGAAACGGTTCGGTCCCGCGGTGCCTTTCATTCCGATTTTCTACATTGCTGTAATCCTGCTGGCGTTCTTTGCGATCGGCGCCGCTTTCACCGGCCATGCCGCCACCGCATTGATCATGCTCCTTATCATATTGGCGCTGTGCGTCTGGCTGATCGTGTGGTTTGCGACGAAAGGCACCGCGGGACCGAACCGTTTCGGCCCCGACCCGCTGGCGAACGATGCCACGCCAGCGCCTTCACCTGCACCGGCGGTATGAGCGCAACGTTGTTTTACGCCGTTTCGCCTTGCACCCGCGCAAGGGCACGCTCGCGGCCGATGAGGGGCAGCAGCTTCTTCATTTCGGGGCCGCTTTCCCGTCCCGTGAGCGCAAGCCGCAGCGGATGAAACAGCGCCCTGCCCTTCGCGCCAGTGGATTCCGATACCGCCTTGGTCCATGCGCCCCAGGTGGATTCATCCCACGGCTCCGGCGGCAACAGCTCGGCCGCGCTCATAACCAGCGCGGCATCTTCGACAATAGGCGTGACCGGACCGGAAACCAGCATCCACAGATCCTTGGCATCGCAGAGATGCGTGAGGTTCGCCTTCACCGCCTCCCAGAACGCTTCGTCCGCCGGAATGCCGAGCGCCGCGAGCCGCTCGCGAACCTCCGTGTACGGAAGGGAATGCAGCAGCTTGGCGTTGAGCCCCGTAAGCTCCGCCGGGTCGAAATGCGCCGGCGCGCGGCCGATCTTCGCGAAATCGAATTCTTGCACCAGCGCTTCCAATGACGGCCGCAGCTCGATGGCATCCGACGTTCCGGCTTTCGCCAGATAACAGGCGAGCGCTAGCGGTTCGACTCCGTCCCCCCGAATCTCCTGCAACGAGAGCGATCCGATGCGCTTCGACAGCGCCTCGCCACCGGCGCCCACCAGCAGCGGGAAATGCGCGAACACCGGCACCGCCGCACCCAGCGCCTCGAATATTTCGATCTGCACCGCCGTGTTGGTGACGTGATCCTCGCCGCGGATCACATGGCTGATGTTGAAATCCACGTCGTCCGCCACCGACGGCAAGGTGTAGAGGAAACGGCCATCCTCGCGGATGAGCACCGGATCGGAGAGATGCGCGGTGTCGATTTCCACCTCGCCGCGCACGAGGTCCTGCCAGCGCACCTTCGTCTGCGAGAGCTTAAACCGCCAGTGCGGTTTGCGGCCCTCGCCCTCCAGCCTGGCGCGCTCTTCCGGTGAAACCTTCAGCGCGGCGCGATCGTAGACCGGCGGCTTGTGCATCGCGATCTGGCGCTTGCGGCGGCGCTCCAGCTCAGCCGCGGATTCATAAGCGGGATAAAGACGACCGCTGGCCTTCAGCTTTTCGGCCGCACTCCGGTACGCTTCGCTGCGCTCGCTTTGGCGGGCGAAGCTATCATGCGTGAGGCCGAACCACGCCAGATCTTCCAGAACGGCCCGCTCGTATTCCGGCCTGCTGCGCTCGGTATCGGTGTCGTCGATGCGCAGCAGGAACTTGCCGCTTTCCTTCTTCGCGAACAGCCAGTTGAGCATGGCCGTCCGTGCATTGCCGACATGCAGCAATCCCGTGGGAGAGGGAGCGAAACGAACGATGGTGCCGCTCATGCCACCCCCTTCCGCCTCGCTCGCGAAGTGCTCACTCGGCACCTCCCCCCGCAAGCGGGGGAGGAAAGATAGTTCGCATTCGGCAACGGTTTTCCTCCCCCGTTTATGGGGGAGGTGGCTCGCGTGAGCGAAGCGAATGCGAGACGGAAGGGGGATTAAACTCATACGTCTCTCGCATCTCTGAAGGCGTTGGTGATCGGATAGCGGCGGGCGCGGCCGAAATTCTTAGCCGTGATCTTCACCCCCGGCGGCGCCTGCCGGCGCTTGTATTCCGAGGTGTACAACAGCTGTTCCACCCGTTTCACGGTGGCTGCGTCGTAGCCTTTCGCCACCACCTGCCCGAACGACATCTCCTGCTCCACCAGAGATTCCAAAATGCCATCGAGAACCTCGTACGGTGGCAGCGAATCCTCATCCTTCTGATCGGCGCGCAATTCCGCGGACGGTGGACGAGTGATCACACGCTCCGGCATCACGCGTCCAGCCGGCCCCAAAGCGTTGCGCGGAAAATTCGCATTACGCCAGCGTGCCAGGCGAAACACCTCCGTCTTGTACACATCCTTCAGCACATTGAAGCCGCCGCACATGTCGCCGTAAAGCGTGGCGTAACCCACGCTCATCTCGCTCTTGTTTCCGGTGGTGAGCAACATGGGGCCGAACTTGTTGGAGATCGCCATCAGGATGACGCCGCGGATGCGCGACTGGATGTTTTCTTCCGTCGTGTCCACCGCGCGGCCGGCGAAAATGTTTTCCAGCGAATGGGTAACGGATTCCACCGTCGGCTCGATGGGCACGGTTTCGTGTTTGCAGCCGAGCCGCCGGGCCACTTCCGCCGCATCGTCCAATGACTCGCGCGAGGTGTATTGCGAGGGCAGCATCACGCAGCGCACACGATTCGGACCCAGCGCATCTACTGCGACGGCGGCAGACAGCGCGGAATCGATCCCGCCGGATAAGCCCAGCACCACGCCGGGAAAGCGGTTCTTGTTCACGTAGTCCCGCAGGCCCAGCATCATGGCCTGATAGACGGAGGTTTCGCGGTCTTCCTCCGGCGTTATCTCACCTTTCGCGCACACCCAGCCGTTCGCGCCGCGCGTCCATTCGGTGACGACGAGCGCTTCTTCCCAGGCCGGCAGGGCGTGCGCGAGCGACGCGTCGGCGTTGCACACGAGCGACGCGCCATCGAACACCAGCTCGTCCTGCCCGCCCACCTGGTTGAGATAGATCAGCGGCAGCCCGCTTTCCTTCACGCGGGCGACGATAAGGTTCAGCCGCACATCCTCCTTGCCGGCCGCAAAGGGAGAACCGTTCGGCACCAGCAAAATCTCGCCGCCGGTTTCCGAAAGGCATTCGACAATCTCCGGCGTCCAGATGTCCTCGCACACCGGCACACCGATGCGAATGCCCCGGATGTTGAACGGCCCGGGCATCGGCCCGGCCGCGAAGACGCGCTTCTCGTCGAAGACACCGTAATTGGGCAGATCGCGCTTGTAGGTGTGGCCCGCAACTTTTCCGTCATCGAGATAGAGGCAGGCGTTGTAGAGGCGGCCAGCGTCTACCCATGGCGTGCCGACCAGCACCGCCGGGCCGCCATCCGCGGTGTCGGCCGCCAGTGCTTCGATCGCGTCGCGGCAATCCTCCTGCAGTGCCGATTTCAGCACCAGATCTTCCGGCGGGTAGCCCACGATATAGAGCTCCGGAAACAGGATCAGGTCGGCGCCGGCGCACGCGGCATCCGCCCGCATCGCACGAGCTTTCGCGAGATTGCCCGCGATGTCGCCCATCAGGGGATTGGCCTGCGCCAGCGCAATGCGAAATTGGTCCGTCATGAGGGGCTGCTTACCCCGTCATGGCCGAAGATGCGAGGCAGACCGAATCTTAACGCCGCGCAGCGAGAATCCGGCGAGCACCACGGGATAGTTACGATGGCAACACTCCTGCCGGACAAATTTAGGATTTCCAACGAGGAAGGCTTTCAAAAACGGATGGACCGCCTTGCGGACGGACGGCTGCACTTTTACCAGGCTATGCTGGACGCTGACGGTTCCTCAGAGCGCTATTTCACGCTGGCCGGAACTGCGCGGGATAGCCTACAGGAAGAAAGGACGGCCCGTTCAGCGCCGAGCAGGAATTCCGCTACGCGCTCAAACGCGGCTGGATTTGCGGGATAACGTGGTGCGTCCCCGCGGGCGCCCCGCCAGAATCGTGAACGCCGGCGACCTTCAAACGATTGCAGGCAACCTTCGCGTGTTGCACAGTAACGCGCCTTTGGGAGGGGATTTCCAATGCTCGGATCACGCGTTTCAGCGCTGCTTGCCACCACCACCGTCATGGCGAGCGTCGCGCTAGGCGGTGTTGTTGCCGCGCGGCCGGTCGACATCATCACCTACCATTACGACAATTACCGCACCGGCTGGAACAATCACGAAAAGAAGCTGACACCGGCGACCGTGGCCAGCTCCAATTTCGGCCTTATCGCCTCCACCGTGCTGGACGACCAGGTGGACGCACAACCGCTGATCCTCGGCAACCAGTCCGTCAACGGCAACAGCGCCCGCGAAGTGGTCTACATCGCTACGAACGGCGATACGGTCTACGCCATCGATGCCAACACGGGTGACATTCTCAACCAGCGCAACCTCGGCACGCCGGTGCCCCGCACCACCCTTCCCGGCCAGTGCACCAATGGCGGACCCAACCTCGGCATCAATTCCACGCCGACGATGGATCCGGTCACGCACAACATTTACCTGATTGCGGCCACTTACGAGAACCAGAAGCCGATCTGGCGCGTGCATGTGCTCGATCCTTCCACCTTTGCCGATGTGGTCGCGCCAGTGGATGTCACCGGCGGCGGCAAGCTGACGGACGGCACAAAGTATCGTTTCGATCCCCATGAAGCGCGCAACCGCGCCGCGCTGCTGCTCGCCAATGGCAATCTTTATGCCGGTTTCGCCAGCTATTGCGACTATGACGCAAATCTTTCGCGCGGCTGGGTGTTGGGCTGGAACGCCGGCACGCTGGCGCCGCTGAAGGCCAATGAGCTCACCAACAAGCTCGCCACTTCCACCGACGATTTCTTCCTCAGCACAATCTGGATGTCGGGCTTTGGGCTGGCCGGAAGCGTGGCGGGCGATGTGTATTTCATCACCGGCAATTCCGACTACGCCGGCAACTCCTACGATCCCAAGGACAACCTCACCGAAAGCGTGGTGCAGATGTCATCCGACATCTCCACGGTGAAGCATCTCTATACGCCGATGGGCGCCAATGGCTGGCAGGAGCTGGACCGGGAGGATGGCGATTTCGGCTCCGGCGGCTTCATGCTGCTGCCGCCGCAAAGGCACCAGCCCAGCAATCTGGCAGTGGCCACCGGCAAGGCCGGTGTTATGTACGTGTTCAATGCCGATGATGTCAGCAATGGACAGCCAAACGGCGGCGCCGCGTACAGCAGCGTCAGCCCCGGGCCGTGCTGGTGCGGGCCTTCCTATTACAAGGGCAGCGATGGCGTGAGCCGTATCGTCTCCAGCAGTAACAACACGGTGGGCGTATGGAAGCTGAAGGCAAGGGGCACGCCCACGCTGACGCTGGACAAGAATGTGGGTTCGGTGGAGGGGGTTTATTTTCCAGGCTTCTTCACCAGCGTTTCCTCCAACGGCACCAATCCCGCCACCACCGTGATCTGGGCAATGGGACGCGCCACCGATTTCCAACAGGAGGCGCTGAAGCTGCATGCCTTCGATGCCGAAAAGGGCGGCGAGATTTTCTCGGCACAGGCCGGCTACTGGACCAACTCCATCAGCGACGACAACACGGTGCCGGTGGCGGCGAACGGGAAGGTGTATGTCGCCACGGTAAAATCGCTGACCATCTGGGGGCTGAAGAAGAACGGCGCGAAGTTCGCGAGCCTTCCGCAGGCACCCCAAATCCTGCCGCGCGCGCCGCTAGCTGCGGGCGTGCATGAAATTCGCGGGATGGTGCGCAACATCTCCGGCTACATGCTCCAGGTGCAGAAACGGGACGGCACGATGATCACCGTCGATTCAACGGTGGCGGCCGCCAATCACAAGGCGGCGCCGCCATCGGTTGGGCACGCGCTGTTCGCCCGTGGAACGGTTCAGGGCAACGTGATGAAAGCGGAGATCGTCGGCCACGTGCCGGATGCGCTGCAGGCCTGGCAGCCGGACAGGTAAAAGAACGGTAATTCAAACCGCTGCTTGGACAAAGGCGCGCATGGTGCTGTAGCTTGAATCCAGCAGCGGTTTGGAGTGTTCGCCGTGCGGTATATTCTTGAGGACATCGAAGCCGGAAAGATTCCCGGTGAAATCCGACGGCGCGGCATCCCGGCAAAGCAGCGGGTGCGAGTCGTTGTGGAAACACTCGATGCCGATCTCCCGCTTGCTCACCTTGCCGAAGAGGGCGGCGCCTTCAAGTTCCTTGACGACGAGCCAGACCTCTACAGCGAAACGGACATCCGGCATAACTGATGTATGCTTTCGGCAATATTGTCCTGGCGAGGTTTCCCTTTACCGATTTGTCTTCCAGCAAAGTGCGTCCTGCTCTGGTTATCTCGAAGAACAACAATCAACGTTCCGATCTAATACTCTCGTTCATTACCTCGAACGTCGCATCTGCAGTTTCGGACGCGCTCTTGCTACGGCCGACGCGCCAGAATGGATTGAAGGGGCCTTCGCTCGTGCGCTTCGACAAGATCGCAACTTTGGAAGCGCAAATCATTGCAGGAAGAATCGGCGAAGCAGAATCCGACTTCCTCAAAGCTGCCGCTAACGTCTTCTTCGGCGTGTTCGGCTTCAACGCGCCTTAAGCCGAGAGGGCGACGGATTCGATTTCCGCTTCGCGGATATGCGACGCGGCGCCTTCGATCAGCAGCGCCGTTTCCAGCGCCTTGCGGGCTTCTTCCGGCCGCACCAGCGAGGATGCGCCCAGCCGCGCGGCGCTCACGAACGACGCGATGGATTCGCCCAGCGGATCGTCCAGCTGCAGCTGCTTCAGCGGCCGTCCGGTGGTGTTCCGCACCTGACGGGTGATGAAATCGATTTCGATCGTGCCGTCTTCGTACACCGCGCGCATGCCGCGGCGGCGAACGGGAGAGATACGGCTGGCATGCAGGCGAGCCACCGAGCCGTTCTCGAAGAACACGCGTGCTGTCACATCGTCCGAATGGCGGCTGATACCGGCGCGCCCCCGCGCTTCGACGTCGATGACATCGCCCGGAATGAGGCAGTGCACCAGATCGATATCGTGGATCATGAGATCGAGCACGGCGCTCACATCCATGCCGCGGCCCGTCCACGGGCCCATGCGCCAGCAATCCACCTCCAGCGGCGCATCGTTGTAGTTAAGAAGCCCGGTGCGGGCGAACACGAAACGCTCCTGATGCCCGACCGTCAGCAACCGGTTCTTCGTCTCGGCCAGCGCGATCAGCGCATCCGCTTCCGCAAGGCTGGTGGCGATCGGCTTCTCCACCAGCACATCGGCGCCAGCGTTCAGGAACGCGCGCACGATCGGCGCGTGCGTCACGGCTGGCGAGCAGATGCTGACGATATCGACTTCACCGAGAAGGCTGCGCCAATCCGCAACCGCGGCCACGCTATGCGCCGCCTTTGCCTGCCGGCGCGCGTCCGGGCTGGGATCGGCAACGCCGATCAGCTCGACGCCGGGAATGCGGGCGTATTTGGTGGCATGGTGACGGCCGAACGCGCCGTGGCCGACAACGGCCGCGCGCAGGGGTCGCGATTGAGGTGCCTGATACTGCAAAGGGCAAGAATCCGTGGGGATGCAGGCACTTATGAGGCATGGGAGCGGATGAAAGCGCGACTCATAAAATGTTTCGCCTTGTTACACATGAACGGCCGCGCCTAGGCTCCTGCCGGCGCATTAACCATCGGCTAAGGAGACCCGCAATGTCCCGCCCGAAAAGCAGGGAAATCCGGCTGGCGCGGCGCCCAGAGGGGATGCTGACCCGCAATGATTTCGCCATGGCCGAGACGGAGGTTTCGGAGCCCGGACCGGGCCAGGTGCTGGTCCGGAACATCTACATGTCGGTGGATCCGTACATGCGCGGCCGCATGGTGGAGCGCGACAGCTACGTCCCGCCCTTCCGGATTGGCGAGGCGCTATCAGGCGGAGCAGTTGGCCAGGTGATTGAATCCAACAATCCGCAGTTCCGGCGGGGCGACTACGTCAGCAATTTTTGCGGCTGGCGGGAGTGGTTCGTTTCAGGCGGGGGCGACCTACAGAAGGTCGATCCGGCGATGGCGCCCATTCAGGCGTTCCTCGGCACCTTCGGCATGCCGGGACTCACCGCCTATGCCGGCCTGTTGAAAGTGGGCGAGCTGAAGGATGGGGAACGGGTGTTTGTCTCCGCCGCAAGCGGTGCGGTCGGTGCTGTTGTTTGTCAGATCGCCAAAGCCAAAGGCTGCACCGTCGTCGGTTCCGCCGGTACGGACGAGAAATGCGACTGGCTTGTGCGCGAAGCGGGCGTGGACCGCGCCATCAATTACCGCACTTGCGGCGATCTCGCTAAAGCGGTGCGTGAGGCACTGCCGGAAAGCATCGATGTGTATTTCGAAAATGTGGGCGGGGCGCATCTCGATGCCGCGCTCGCCAACATGCGGCTGCACGGCCGCATTCCGGTGTGCGGGATGATTTCGCAGTACAACGATGCAGTGCTGCCGCCAGGGCCGGCCAATATTATCAGTGTGATTCCGAAGCGCCTGACCATCCGCGGCTTCATCGTGACGGACTACGCCACTCTCATGCCGCAATTCCTGCGCGACATGAGCGAATGGTATCGCGCCGGCAACATGAAATGGCGCGAGACCGTCGCGGACGGAATCGAGAATGCGCCGGATGCTTTCATTGGCCTCTTCAAAGGCGAGAACATCGGCAAAATGCTGGTGAAGATCGGCCCCGACCCGGCGGTGTAGCTATCCAATCAGCCGGACATCTGCCCGATGCCCATGAGAGCGGCTAAGACGTCCATCACAGGTTGCGAGAGGTGCATTCAGGGCCTCTGCCAGTGCAATGTAAGCGGCGTCGTAAGCGGAGAGCGCATTTCGCAAAGCCCAGATTCTGGGAAGGAATGCCGTATGTGCATGCCGTTTCAAGGCGAGATCGAGGAAGTCGCCAAACGCCTCCTGAGCCGCAATTGGATCAAGCTCTTTCTCACGGACCATGCGCCTTACCGTGTGCGCGAATTCAATGTCGATGAGATGGGGCGCATGGAGCGCTTCGCCCACCTGCAGAATCATTCTTGACGCCAGCGCCCCTTTGGCGCTTCGCAATGTAAGCTCAAGCGCCACCGAAGCATCCAGGACCAGCATCAGCGCCGGTCTCTTTCCTCGCGAAGGTATTCCGTCGGAGACCGCCTGAACTTTCTGATGGGACGCGCCTCCAGCCGCTTCCGCATTTCCTCCAAGGTGGGGCGTTCTGCAAACTTCCTGAGCTCACGGATCGCGAGGTCCGACATGGACACTCCCTCCGCGGCTGCGCGCACCTTAAGCGTTTTGTGCAACGCATCGGGAACGTTTCGCAACTGGATCATCTTGGACATGTGCTAAACATGCGAACATGTGCGCCACATGTCAAGTTGGGGTTTTTGACAGCCACGGCATCATCGAACGAAGTCGCCGCCCGATGGTTTCGATCGGGTGGGCCGCGGCGCGCTCGCGCATGGCGGTGAATTCCTTTAGGCCGGAGGCGTTCTCCGCCATCCAGTCGCGCGCGAACTGGCCGGATTGAATATCGGCCAGCACGCGCTGCATTTCCTCTCGCACATGCGCGTCGATCACGCGCGGGCCGGTGCGATAGGCGCCGTACTCCGCCGTGTTGGAAATTGCCTGGTACATGCCGGCCGGCCCGCGCGTGTGCATAAGGTCCACCAGCAGCTTCAGCTGATGCAGGCATTCGAAATAGGCGAGCTCCGGCGCGTAGCCGGCATTCACCAGCGTGTCGAAGGCGGCGCGCACCAGCTCCGCCGCGCCGCCGCACAGCACCGTCTGCTCACCGAAGAGATCGGTTTCCGTTTCCTCGCGGAAGGTGGTTTCGATCATTCCCGCGCCCACGCCAATGGCCGCGCCGTAAGACAGCGCCAGCGGCTTCGCGCGGCCGCTGACATCGCGGTGAACGGCGATGAGGCCGATATAGCCGTCGCCGCTGAGGTAATTGGCGCGCAGCGCGCTGCCGGGGCCGGCAGGCGCTACCATGATGACATTGAGATCGTCACGCGGCCGGATGAAGCCGAAATGCAGCGCGAAACCATGAATGAACAAAAGCGCCGCGCCCTGCTTCATGTTGGGCGCAAGATCGCGCGCGTAGATCTCAGGCAGCTTTTCGTCCGGTGCGCCGAGGACGACCACATCGGCCTCGCGCGCCGCGTCCCCATTGGGCATCACAGTAAAGGCCGCGGCCCGCGCCTTCTCGCCGCTGGCGCTGTTCTCACGCGCGCCGATGAGGATATTGGTCACGCCGCTGTCGCGCAGGTTCAGCGCATGCGCCTCGCCCTGATTGCCATAGCCGATGATGGCAACACGCTTGCCCTGGATGATCGCCAAATCGGCATCGGCTGCGGTGTAGGCTTTCATCTTGTTAAATTACTCTCGCCGGAATGGCTCCGAAAGCTCCCTTCACGGGGAATAAAACGGGCAGAGCGCGCGTCGGTGGACGGTGAACGTCCTGGGGTACTCTCTTGGAGATCGAAATATGAAAATGCTCGCCGCAATCGCTTTCTTCTCCGCCATATCTGCCAGCGCCGCAATCGCCGATGGTGACAGCTATACCGGTAACTTTGCGGTGAAGCTCACGCATGACGTGTTCCCCACCAACCAGGGCTACAACGGCCACGGCCCGGACAGCACGCACTGCCTTTCACTCACTGACGACGGCTCCATCGGCTGGCCGCATAGCGGCTTTGCCGTGCTGGACAACGACATCAACTCAAGCGGCCAGTTCGCGGTTATCGGCCATACCATTGTGATCTACGTCTTCACGCTCGGCAGCGGGCAGGAGCCGGCGTCTCTGCTGTTCACCGCCAACGCCCGAAACGGCGAAATCGGCAAGAAGGGCGCCTTCGACAATATCCAGGGTGGCGCATCATTCGATGCAGCTGACGCGACTTTCGGCGAAAAAGGCAGCTGCTGATTCAGCGGAATCGATCCAGCACCAATCCGCCATGCGGTTGCGGAACCATGTGAGCTGGCGCTTGGCGTAGTTGCGGGTGGCCTGCTTGGCGGCGACCTTGGCCTCGCCGAGCGACAGAGCGCCCGAGCTGACGGCCAGCAGCTCGCGTAGCCCCAGAATTTTGGCGGCGGGCAATGCCGGATCGAGATCGGTAAGCGAAGAGACTTCATCCAGAGCACCGTTATCGATCATGCAATCGAAGCGGGCGTCGATGCGGGCATAGAGTTCCTCGCGGGGCGGAGCGATGACGAAGCGGGCGAGCCGCAAGCCGGCGAGCAGCGGCCTTCCCATTTCCTTTTGCCAATGCGCGAGCGGTCGGCCGGTCGCGTCGAACACTTCGTAGGCGCGAAGCACGCGTTGTGTGTCGCTGGCGCGCAGGCGGGCGGCGCTTTCAGGATCGCGCAGTGCGAGTTCGGCGTGGAAGGCATCCACACCGATGTCCTTTCGCCGCGCTTCGGCGTGTGCACGGACGTTCGCAGGAACCGCGGGAATGTCGGCGATCCCTTCCGTCAGCACACCGAAATACATGCCCGTGCCGCCGGCGAAGATCGGCACGCGCCCCATCGCGCCGACTTTTTCCAGCGCGCGCGCGGCATCGCTTTGATAGCGGCCGGCAGAATATGATTCGCGCACGCTGACATGGCCGTACAGCAGGTGCGGCACGCGCCGAATGTCCCCGTCCGGCGGACGCGCGGTGAGAATGCGCGGTTCGGCATACACCTGCATCGAATCCGCATTGATAATGGCGCCGCCGATGCGCTCCGCCAGCGCGAGCGCGGCGGCCGACTTGCCGCTCGCGGTGGGCCCTGCGATAAGCACGGCATCTGCCGATATGCGCCTCATGTCAGCAGAATGATCGGCGCCGCACGGTTTGCAAATGCCCGAACCGTTTCCCTTTGTGCTGAACGCGATTTCGCCAGAGGCCGATGCGCTGGCCGGGCCATTGCGAGCGCTGGCGGCGGAGCATGGCGCGGCCGTGGGCGAGATCGCGTGGCTCGCGCAGGAGCGCGCGTTCGACGTTCCGTTTCTGGATCGCGCCGAGGATGTGTTGACGGGGGCGCGCGAGTTGGCGGCACGGACGCCTGCCGATGTGAACGTCGTTCCGGCGGCGGACCGGCGCAAGAAGTTGCTCATCGCCGACATGGATTCCACCGTCATCGATTGCGAAGTGCTCGACGAACTTGCGGATATAGCGGGGCTGAAAGAGAAAGTCGCGCCGCTGACGCAAGCCGCGATGCGCGGCGAAGTCGCCTTCGAGCCGGCGCTCCGGCAGCGCGCCTCGTTTCTCGCGGGCCTTCCGGTCTCCCTGCTGGAACGCGTGTACCGCGAACGCGTGCATCTCAATCCCGGCGCGCGTGAACTGGTCGCAACAATGCGCGCGCACGGTGCGCGCACCATGCTCGTGTCGAGCGGCTTCAGCTATTTCACGCAGCGCGTGGCGATGGCCTGCGGATTTGATTCCGACCAGGCAAACGAATTGCTGCATGCAGACGGCGCGTTTACGGGAAAAGTGGCCGAGCCGATCCTCGGCCGCGATGCAAAACTGCGCGCGCTACAGAACGCCGTTGCCGAAATGAATATCGGACTTGCCGACGCTCTTGCTGTCGGCGATGGCGCCAACGATGTGGCCATGATCGAAGCCGCCGGCTTGGGTGTCGGCTATCGGCCGAAACCCGTGCTGGCGCAGGCCGCCAACGCGGTGATCGCGCATGGCGATCTCACCGCGCTGCTCTATCTTCAGGGCTATCGCAAAGCAGAGATTGTTCCCTAAGCAGCCCTTTTTCGGCCGCCGCTAACAACGATGTCGCCTTTGCTGCGGCCGGCGGTGCCGACCTTAATCTCGATCCGGTGGCCGAGGGCGGCCAGGAAGCGCATCAAACGCTCCATCGAGACTTCGGAAAACCTGCCCCGCAGAATCTTCGATAACTCGGGCTGTGTGGCGCCGATCCGTATTGCGGCCTGCTGCTGCGTTAGCCCGAGAGACTTAATTCGGCGAGCCAGCCGCAGCACCAACTCGGCCTTCAAAAAATGCGCCTCGGCATCGCGAAATCCGAGCTGAAGCCACACATTGCGTTCCAGATCGTTCGCAGGATGGGTTTTGCTCATGATCCCTTCTCCATCACTAATTCCTTTAGCCGCTTCATCACGACATTCATTTCAGTCTTCGGCGTGCGGATGCCTTGCTTCGATTTTTTCTGGAAGGCGTGGAGCACATAGATGGCATCGGCAAATCGCACCGTATAGATGGCTCGGTACGTACCCCTCACGTCGCTTTGTCGTGCCTCGATAACCGTAGCACCGTGAAAACCGCTCAGCGTTTTGGCCGCGGCCGCATGACGTTCTCCCATTTGTGCCAAATACAAGGCGTATCCCATCTCCTTCTGCACATCGGCAGGAAATGCCATGAAATCCGCTTTCGAGCTGCCTCGCCAGCGTAACGGTTTCGGGAGATCGGCCATGTTCCACGGCGGAAGAGTATGTGATAATTCACATAAAAGCAAGCGCAGCTAATGCTGCTACCCCAACCTTACCGCGACGAACGCCAGATTGCCGTTGCGGTTGAGCAGCATCACTTCCACCTTCTTGCCGGCTTTCGCATCCGCCTCGACGCGCTTCGACACATCCTCCGGCGAATGCACCGGCTGGTTCTGCACTTCCACGATCACGTCGCCGGGGCGGATCGCCTTCTCGGCCGCGGGCCCTTTAGGGTCCACCGCGATCACCACCACGCCCTGCACATTCTTGCCGATGTGATATTTGGCGCGCGTGTCGCCGTTCACCGGCGCGAGCGACAGCCCGATTTCTGGGTGATGCTGCGCGCCCTTCGGCGGCGGCACGGATTTCCTGGGCGGCGGATTGCCGGAACCGGGGAGTTTGCCAACCACCACCTGCGCTGTCATCTTCTTGCCGTTGCGCAAATAATCGATCGTCACCTTCTTGCCGATCGGCGTCTCGGCCACCAGCCGTGGCAGCGCGCGTGAATCCGGCACCGGCTTGCCGTCGAAACGCACGATAAGATCGCCCTTGTGCAGTCCGGAATGCGCAGCGGGGCCGTTGCCCGAAACGTCCGCCACCAGCGCGCCACTGGCGCTGGAAAGTCCCAGGCCCTCCGCGATGTCGGCATTCACCGCCTGCACGCGCACCCCTAGCCAGCCGCGCCGCACGGTGCCGAATTTGTGCAGCTGGTCGATGATTTCGCGCGCGAGGTTGGATGGAATTGAAAACGCGATCCCCACCGAGCCGCCGGATGGCGAATAGATGGCCGAGTTCACGCCCACCACATCGCCGTCCATATCGACCAGTGGGCCGCCGGAATTGCCGCGATTGATCGGCGCATCCGTCTGGATGAAATCGTCGTATGGCCCCGCCGAAATATCGCGATTGCGCGCCGAGACAATGCCTTCCGTCACCGATGAGCCGAGGCCGAACGGATTGCCGATGGCGATCACCCAATCGCCGATGCGGGCCTTGTCGGAATCGCCCCAATGCGTGGCGGGCAGCGGCTTCTTCGGTTGCACTTTCAGCAGCGCGAGATCGGTCTTGTCGTCGCGCCCAACCAGCTTGGCCGGCAGGCTGGTGCCATCGTTCAGCGTGACGGTGATCTGGTCCGCATCTTCGATGACATGGTTGTTGGTGACGATAAGGCCCGCGGCATCGATGATGAAACCGGAGCCGAGCGAGGTGACGTGGCGCGGTACATTCTGCGGCCCGAGGAAATCCTTGAACAGATCCTGCAGCGGCGAATCTTTCGGCAGGTTCAGCGCTGTTTGCGGACCCGATTTCAGCGTTTGCGTGGTGGCGATGTTGACCACCGTGGGCAGCAGCTTGTTGGCGAGATCGGCGAAGGAATCGGGCGCCGGCCGCGCGATGGCGATGTCCGGCGCCAGCGCCGTTGTCATCATGACCAGCGCTGCACCCACGCGGATTGAGGCGGCAGAAATTGCAGGAAGAACAAAACGCATCGAAGGCCTCGGAATCGGCAAGTGCCAGCCAGCGGACATATAGCAGGAATCCGGCGGCGCAAGCGCGGCCCGGCCTCACGTTCGCCTGGAACCGGGCGGCGGATCGGTAGTCTTCCGGCCGGCGCCTACCGCATCTATGCTGCGGCCGCCCTTTTTCGGAATTTGCGCCATGCGCATCCTCATCAGGCTGCTGATGAAACTCTTCTTCCGCGGCATGCGCGAGATGGAGCGGGGGCAGCGCCGCGCCAACCGCCGCCGCTAACGCGATTGGGCGGCGATGGCGCTGGACATCGCGCGGCCCAGTTCGTCGCGCAGGAACGGTTTGGACAGAACAGGCGCGCTGCGATAACGCTCCGCCAGCCCCTCTGCCCCATACCCGGTGGCGAACATGAACGGGATGCCGCGTTCGCGCAGGATTTCCGCCACCGGCCAGGTGGGCCGGCCGTGCAGGTTGACATCCAGGATGGCTGCCTGAACGTCCGCGTCGCGCGCCATGTCGAGCGCGCTTTCCAGCCGCGAGGCCGGGCCAACGGTTTCGTAGCCGAGCTCGCCTAACATGTCTTCGAGCAGCATCGAGATCATCATCTCGTCTTCGACCACGAGAACGCGCCCGGAATGCGTTTCCGTCCCTTCAGTCATGCCCCTGATCCTCACCCATTTCTGTCACCGCGTTGGGTTGTGGAACTCCCCCCCCCCCCCGAACTCCAGCGGCGCTTTGATATTCGCCACAATGCCGTCCGGCCGGTATTCGATTTTCGCCTCGCCGCCCAGTTCGCGCGAGAGATTACGCTCGATCAGCCGGGAACCGAAGCCTTTTCGCTTCGGCGGCACGACCCGAGGCCCATCCTGTTCACGCCAGGTCAGATCGAGTTCACCCGCTCCATTGTTCGCTGCAACGGTCCATGTCACCTGAATCGTGCCGTCTGCGCCCGATAACGCGCCATATTTCACTGCATTGGTCGCCAGTTCGTGCAGCGCCATCGAGAGCGCCAGCGCTTGCCGGGGCGACAGGCGCGCCTCCGGTCCCTCCACGACCATTTTCCGTTGCGGCGTGCGGAAGGGATCGAGCGCGCGGTTTACGATGTTACGCACATCCGCGCCTTTCCAGCTTTCCCGGGTGAGCACGTCATGCGCCCGCGCCAGCGCCGTCAGCCGCGATTCCAGCAACGCGCGCGCGTCGGCGCTGCGCTCGGTGTTGCGCAAGGTCTGGCCGGCGAACGACTGCACGGTGACAAGCGTGTTCTTCACCCGGTGATTGAGCTCGTTGATGAGCAGCTCCTGGTGTTCTTCGGCGCGGCGTTCTTGCGTGCGGTCACGCAGCACTTTGACGAACCCGATGGTCTCCCCGTTTTCGGCGGCCAGCGGTGTCACTTCGCCATTTGCCCAGAACCGTTCGCCGCTTTTGCGAACCTGCCAGCGGTCGTCGCCGCCGTGTCCCCGCGCGAGCGCGTCCCGCATCTCCTGTTCGGCCGTACCGGCCGCCACATCTTCGGAGGTGAAGATGGGTTCGATCGTCTGGCCCAGCATCTCGCCTTCGCTCCAGCCGAGCACGTTCTGGGCGCCTTCGTTCCAAAGAGTTACACGGCCTGCGAGATCCATCGCGATGATCGCGTAATCGGTGGCGCTGTTCAAAATTTGCCGCTGCCGCGCTTCGCTTTCGCGCAGACGCCACTCTGCACGGCCGCGCTCAATCAGATCGGCGGCCTGGCGCGCCAGCACATCGAACAGCCGCAGCTCGTCTTCTGTGGGCTCGTGCGGCTCGCGCCAATGAGTGGAAATCATACCGAGCATCCGGCCGGTGCGCGACAGCAGCGGCGTCGATTGCACGGCGCGGATATTGGAGATCCGGTAGTATTTCAGATCCTCCGTGCCGGCCAAGAACGCGCAGTTTTCGGCATCCGGCACCACGATACGCTTGCCCTGACGCAGAGCCACGCCGCAGGAGCTTTCCGATCCCGGCGTTACGGTTTTCCAGAACGCCGCCGCTTCGGGATGGAATCCCTTCCACGCCAGCAACTGAAGAGAATCGCCGTTCCCAGAGACGATTTGGATGCTGGCCGCATTCGAATGCATCAGGACTGCGGCGGCATCTACGATGCGGGAGTAAAGGGCTCCCACATCCTCCTCGCGAATGAGCAAGCTGCTGACCAGATGCAGGCTCCGCGCACCGGCGGCTTCCTTCCTCAGCCGCGCTTCGCTCTCGCGCAGCCTTTCGTTGGTTTGCTGAAGGCGCTGGCCGGCCGCGACAATTTCGGATTCGAGCCGTTCTGTTTTTTCGCTCAGCTCGGCCCCGCGGGCGCGCAACCGCACATAACCGGTGACATCCTCCGCGCGGTGAACGATACCCGCGGCCGTGCTTGCGCCATCGAAGATCGGCGTGTTGTGTGCAATCCAGTAGCGCTCTTCGGAGGTGCCGTCGGGACGGCGGATGTCGTACTTCAGCACCGGCAATGTATCGGGGTGCCCGCTGTCCAACACGCGTTCGAGGGAGGCCTTGAGGTCGCGCACGCCAACGCCACCGGGATCGTCAGGGTTTTCCGGAAACGCTTCGAATACGCCGCGTCCCAGCAGCGCCTCGCGCCTGGTCATGGTGACATCGAGATAGGCGCCGTTGACATCGGTTATGGTGAAGCGCGGCGCATCGGCCGCCAGCACCAGGTAGGGGGTGCCGGTCGCCTCGAACAGGATCCGGTAACGAGACTCGCTTTCACGCAACGCCTCTTCC
>JAICVV010000010.1 GCA_025935155.1 Alphaproteobacteria bacterium | reverse complement strand
GTCGCGGGAACTGCCTTCCAGCACTCCCGTCCGCAGCTGGCCTGAACCTGTCGCTGCCCGGTATCGGTACGTTGCCATCCGTTACACTTCGCGCGTCGCGCGAAGCACCTCTTCAATGGTGGTGAGCCCGTTTTGTGCTTTCGCCAGGCCGTCCGCGAACATCGTCCGCATGGAGTTTGCCACGGCCGCGCGCTGGATTTCCCGCGCTTCTGAGCGCGCCAGCACCAGCCGCGCTATTTCGTCGGTCATTTCCAGGAGCTCGGTGACGCAGAGCCGGCCGCGGAATCCTGTTCCGTCGCAGGCCGGACAACCCTTCGGACGATAAAGGCGCTCGATAGAACGCTCCGCCAGGTCGGGCGACAACGCATGCAAGGCCGCTTGCGAGGGCGTGTACTCCTCGCGGCAATGCGGGCACAGGCGGCGCACCAAACGTTGCGCGAGAACCGCGTTCAGCGTCGAGGTGATCAGAAACGGCTCGACACCCATATCCAGCAGACGGGTAACCGTACTCGAAGCGTCGTTGGTGTGAAGCGTCGAAAGGATGGTGTGGCCGGTGAGCGCCGATTGCACCGCCACCTCGGCAGTTTCGAGATCGCGGATTTCGCCGACCATCATCACATCGGGATCCTGGCGCAGGAAGGAGCGCAGCGCGGCAGCGAAGGTCAGGCCAATCTGCGGTTTCACTTGCGTCTGGTTGATGCCGGCAAGGCGGTATTCTATCGGATCCTCAATAGTGAGAATTTTGCGATCCGGCGAATTCAGCGTCGCGAGCGAAGCGTAAAGCGTGGTCGTTTTGCCGCTGCCGGTCGGGCCGGTGACGAGCACAATGCCGTGGGGCTGGCGGATCGCATGCAGATAGGGATCGAGGACCGCATCCTCGAAACCCAGGGATTTGAAATCGAGCGACAGTTTCGAGCGGTCAAGAATACGCAGCACCACGGTCTCGCCATGAATGGTCGGCGATGTGGCGACGCGAAGATCGATTTCATGGCCCCGCACCGCGATGCGGAGACGGCCGTCCTGGGGAAGACGCCGCTCCGCAATGTCGAGGCTCGACATCACCTTGATGCGGGAAATGAGAGCCGATTTCAGGTGCGCGGGAAGCGTTTCGACTTCCTTGAGCGCGCCGTCGATGCGGAACCGCACCTTCACAGAATCGTCTGTCGGTTCGATATGGATATCCGATGCCCGGGATTCCGAGGCCCGCGTAATAAGCCCATTGACCAGGCGCACCACAGGCGCATCGCTGGCGAGATCTTTCAGGCGTTCGACGTCTGCTTCGTCCGCAGCGTTTGGGTCTTCTCCGTCCGTCTGCTGCTCCGAGCCGTAAAGCCGGTCCAGCGCTGCTTCCACATCGCTTGTGCGGCCAACCATGGGGGCGATCTTGCGATCCGCTGCAAAACCCAAAGCCTGAAGCGGGTAAGGATCCAGTGGGTCCGTAAACGCCACGCGCAGCTCGGAGTCCGTCTGCGCCAGGGGAATTGCTTTCACATCCCGCAAGAAACGTGTGGAGATCATCTCTGCAGCGACTGGTTCCTGCGGGAAATCCTCCGGCGTGGCGATGGGGAAGCCGGTCGCGTCTGCGATGGTGTTTGCAAGCGTCTGCTCGGCGACAAGGCCGAGCCGGGTAAGGACGGCGTCCAGCCGCTCGCCCGTTTCCTCCTGCACCAATTGCGCACGCGCAAAGGTTTCCGGCGCTACCAGTCCCCGCTCGAGGACGAGCTGATCGAGTCCTTTAGGTGTATTCATTTCCCAACCTGGATGATCTCATCACTGCCGTCAGACTGGCTGGAACGTCAAGCCAATGCCTGCGCATGGCTCCTGACTTTTCCGTCATTCGCGGGTGGTTGACTTTCCGTCCACCAGCCATCCGTCATATGAGCATTCTATAAGCGATATGTTTCGCATAAATTTCTATTACATTAACAATATCTTACAGACGCCATCTTCGGCGAGCTTCCTCAATTGGGATTTCCCCGAATCGAATTATGACTGGCTCGTGAGCCCGGCCCTGCAAACCCCATCCGAGCGGCGCCTGAAGGCACGCGAGGCCACGCGAGCCGGCATTTTGAGCGCGGCGCGAAGGGTCGCCAACCGAAAGGGTGCCGCCCGCCTCTCCTTACGAAGCGTAGCGCTGGAAGCTGGTTTTGCACCTGCTGCCCTATACGTCTACTTTCGAAACAAGGACGAACTGGTGCTGGCCCTCGCTGCCGAAGATCTGTCCGAGATTGCGCGCCAGGTAAAGGCAACCGCAAGGCGCGACGGCAAGGTGATCGGGCCGCGGTCTGCCGTTTCCGCCGCATTTGCGTTTCTGTCGACCACAGAGACGCTGGCGGCGGCTGCTTCCGCCCTGAACCCGCAGACGAAAAGCAGGGCAGCACGCCTTTTCAACGGTCACCTCATTGCCGCGCTCGCGGCGCTGTCGAAAGCGACGGAAACGCCGGCAGAAAGCCGTGAAGGACAATTAGATGTCCTGCTGTTTGCAGCGGCATTGGCCGGATTGGCAGTGTTGGCCCGCAGTGGACGGCTTGCTGTTCTCGGCTTTACGCCGGATGAAGTGTTGGCCCGCTTGCCTCAAATGGCGGTCCGAACCTAGCCTCACGCCGGCTGCAGTCCCGGTCATTTCGCGTGCGGCGCAATTTTGTGTCGAAAGCGCGGGCACGATTGCATTTCTATAGGCTGGATTAATGAATTCATCCGGAGTATGTTTCGGCGCAGATGGGGTGTCCATCATCGGCCAACGGCCGATCATCCAACCGAAACTGAGGGAAATTCCGAATGAAAACGCGTTTGGCGTCGCTGGCACTGCTTGCGACCTCCGTGGCGGCGTTGACCGCCTTTTCTGCGTCGGCCGGCGAGTCTGTGCGGCCGATCCTCGACAAATTTCCGGGGCGGCAAGCCTATCACGCAGTAACCGACCGGATTGTGAAAGCTCGCAAACCCGGGGCCGCGATCACCTCGTGGAACGGCAGCTTCACAGATCATCACAACTCGAAGCGCACCTTCGTCATGATCGGGACAGACCCGACCAACACCAACACCAACACGACGATTCCGTTCGAAGTCGTGCCGGTGATTTTCACATATCCTTCGTTCAATAAAATGAAGTTCAACCCGAAGAAGGATACGTACTCCGACGGCGAAACGGTTCTTCAGAACTTTCTCAACTCGCCGCTCATCAACACGGACATCGACTTCAAGTCCGGCGGCGTCGATTTCGGCAACAGCCAGTATATAGACGCATTCCAGCGCGGCACGTTCTATGGAAACAACGTCCAGAACGAATCGAACTACCATGTTGTGCTGGGCAGCCCGACCGTCCTGAAGCCGCTGAAGATTAAGGTTCAGGCCGGGCAGGGTGTGGTTGAAACGAACCCGTTCGGCAGCCAGAAGATCGGCACCTACGGCTTCGGCGCCATGGACAGCCAGATCAACACCTACATCCAGAATCACGCCGCGGTCACGCCCGATCAGTTTGTGTTCTTCATCTCGCACAACATCTTCCTGACCTCCGGCGGCTGCTGCATCGGCGGTTATCATTACAGCACGGGCAGTTCGCCAACCTCGCAGAGCTACGGCTACACCACGCTGGTGACGGAAGCCGGTTCGTTCTCGCAGGACGTTTCCGCCGCATCGCACGAAATCGGCGAGTGGATGGACGATCCGTTCCCCGGGAACAATGTTGTGGGCTGCCAGGACAACAGCTGGCTTGAAGTCGGCGATCCGCTGGAAGGCCGCGCGAATTTCGGCGGCTTCCCGTACAAGGATCACGGCTTTACCTACAATCTGCAAGACCTTGTCTACACGCCGTACTTCGGCATGCCGGACTCTAACTCGGTGGGCAAGCTCAAGAGCTTCAACCAGCTTGAGGCAAACTACTGCCCGGGGCAGTAAAGTTTTCACTCGCATAAGATGGCAAGGGGCCCTTCGGGGCCCCTTGTTTTTTGCAGATATCGGCGGAAGCGTGGTCCGGCAGGAAAAAGCTGAAAGCCGAAAGACCTAAGTCTCTGAGGCTTCCGAAGAAGACTGACTGCTGGCAGTTCCTGGACCGGCGTCGCTCGAACGCGCGCCACGCCGGCGTCCCGTGGCCGCACCGGAGCGGCCGCCGCCGGACAATTGCCGGACGACTCCCGTTGCCACCACCGCAACTCCCGATGCGACCTCCGCGACATTGGAGGCTACCTTGGCCACACGGCTCAACGTACTCCTTGTCGTTGAGGCCGCCTTCCTGGTCTTCGAACCGCGGCCTGAGGTCTTACGTCCCGCGCCGGTTTTCGAACCTGCTGTTCGCGTTGCCGTGCGGCCGCCGCGCTTTTTCTTCGAGGTTCGGGATTTCGATTTCGCGGCCGATGCAGAACGCCCCCTTGCGGCTGTCTTCCGGCCCTTGCTTTTCGTTTTCGATCCGCTCTTGCGCGCTGCCATGTGCATCCCCCTTTTTGCGAGTCGCGAATGCAATAAGACACGCTCCGGCTCGCAATCGCAACTGCGGCGGGCATGGGGCGTACCTCCATTCGGGGGCGGGGCGTTATTTGGCTGCCTGTTGGAAAAGGCGGGTGCCCGACACTAGACTGAGGGCAGCATTTTTTTTACACGCGTCCAGCGGTGGGCGGGATACAACGGATTTAGCACGATGGGGAGAAACATGAGCAAATGGACGCGTCCTGCCAAGCTTACCATCAAGGGCCTCTTCATATGTGCTCTACTGGCATCCACGGCCTGGGCGGCCTCCGGTCCCAAGATCAGCAAAGAGGTTGCCGCCCCCTTCTCCGCCGCAGTCAAAGCGGCGCAGGCGGGCAATTGGCAGGAGGCGATTACCCAGGCGCGCGCCGCCCAGGCGGTCGCCAGCCGGACGCCGTTCGACGATCTTGAGATCAACGTTTTGCTCGGTCAGGCCGCGATCAACCTCAAGGACATGGCTACTGCGACCGCAGCGCTCGAGGCAGCAGCCGATTCTCCGGCAAATGCCGACATGGATCCCGACGATCGTGCCGAGCTATACCACAATGCGCTGCTGCTCGCGTCGAACGCACAACATTGGCAAAAGGTGATCGCGTACAGCAAAGTTCTCGAACCTATGAACAAGATGGACGATGCCATGGATGTGTCGGTGGCAATCGCCTACTACAACCTCAAGGATACCGCGCACGCGACAGAGTACGCGCAAAAATCCATTGCGGCCGCCAAAGCGGCGGGCAAACAGCCGGATGAAAACGCGCTGAAGCTGGTGATGAATTCCCAGGCGCAATCCAACCCCGCTGCGGCCGAGCAAACGCTTGAGTCGCTTGTTATGCAGTCCAATTCGCCGGCGGACTGGGGGCAGCTGATCAGCGTCGCCTTTACCGCCAAGGGCATGAACGATCCTATTGCGATGGACCTTTACCGGCTCAGCTTTGTCACCCATGCGCTCAAGGCAAACGAGGCAGGATTGGCGGGCAAGCTCGCCAACCAACTCCGCTACTATGGCGATGCAGTTTCCATTCTGCAGTCGGCTGGAATCGGCGGGGCCGACCTGAACAGCGCGAAGGCGAACTCCGCCAAAGAGCAGGGATCGCTGGCAGCAGAAATTGCGGCAGCACGCAAAGCTGGCGGGCAGACAGCCTTGAACGTCGCGGAAGCTCTCTATGGCTACGGCCGGTTTGCCGACGCGGAGGCCTTGGCTCGCGAGGCGATCTCAAAAGGCGGAGCCAAGTATCCGGGGCAGGCACAGATGCTGCTTGGCATGTCGCTCGCACGGCAGGACAAATTCGCTGAGGCGCAGCAGGCATTCGCTTCCGTTTCCGGCAGTCCGGCGATGAACAAGGTGGCCCACCTCTGGGGGATTTATGCGCAGATCAAGGGTGGCTCCGCTCCGGCCCCGGCCGCCGCGCCACCTCCGGCGCACTGACCCATTCCCGCGGGATTGCGACAAAAATCGATAGTGATTTGTCCACCTTCGCGGTTCATTCTCGGAGCGGGAACAGGAGATTCGCCATGGGCACGGTTCGCAGGCTTTTTGTGGAGCATCCGCAATCCGTTGGCGAAACCTACCTGCAACACATGGCTTCGGCCTTCTCCTTCGGCTGGCGCATGGTGCTGGCCGGTGCGGCGTGTCTGCTGCACGGCATTTTCCCTTTTTGCTGCGTGAAAACCGGCAGCTCCACTGTCAGCCACCTGCATGAGAAGATGATCACCCACCGCTCGCGCCAGCGTGCCGCGCCCGAATGGCTGGACCACGGCGCATTCATCTGACGGCCGCTGTTCTCAACCGTCTGTCGCTTCCGCCATCCTCCGCGGTGCGCCAGCTTCGCCCAGGCGAAATCCGAAGCGTTTGCCGCGCAGGTGCGCTGTTGCATGGACGACATGGGTATTTCGCACCGGGTACTGAACGTGATAGCGGCGGCATCGGGTCTGCCAGCCGGTTTGAAATTGCGCAGCGAGTCATGCGGCGCGCGGTGGTCTTCTTGCCTCTTCTTTTTTTCGCAAGCTGCGCGCATCAACAAGCGGTGCCGGTCGCACCCTCTCTGCCGCCCGATCCCAAAACATTGATGCCGGCGCTTGAACGCCGCATTTACGAACTGGTTGAACAGGAGCGCCACAAACTCGATCCGCAGACAGCGCAACTCGCGCTCGATTCCGAACTCGTCGGCGTGGCGCGCGAGAAGAGCGCAGACATGGCCGTGCGCAGTTACATGGCGCACGCAGCACCGGATGGCCGCACCTCAGCCAACATCATGATGGACGAAGATGCGGGTTTCGCGGGCCTTTTGGGCGAGAACATCGCCGCGCAGCCCTATTATTCGAAGTACGGCGTGGATGTGGAAATCTTCGCGCACCGCGTGGTGGACATCTGGATGGCGAGCAAGAACCATCGGGAAAATCTCGCCGATCCCGCCTACCTGCGAACCGGAATCGGCGCGGCCGTGAACGGCAACACGGTGTACGTGACGGAGCTGTTTGCGACGGATTTGGCATCGTTGCCCGCAAGCAAACGGTAAAGGCCGTAGAGCGATGACCGGACGGATCGCCACCTATCGCGAATTCTGGCCCTATTATTTGCGGGAGCATTCCGCGCCGGCCACCCGCGCGATTCATTTGTTCGGCACCAGTATGGCGACAGCCTGCCTGATCGCTCTGATCTGGACGGGAAATCTGTGGTTTGTGCCTGGTGCGTTGCTGGGCGGCTACGGCCCTGCCTGGGTGGCGCACTTTTTCGTGGAGCACAACCGTCCGGCAACCTTCACCTATCCCTTGTGGTCGCTGATTTCCGATTACCGGATGGCGTTCGCGTGGCTCACCGGCCGGCTCGGCCGCGAGCTGGCGAAAGCCGGCGTAAGCTCCCGCTAACGCGGCTTTAACCATCTTCGTCAACCATGTGTCCGCGGACCCGTGGCCATGAGTTGAAATGCAGCCTGAACTCCCCTGGAATGTCGCCGGCATTCCACCGGAAACCAGGGAGGCAGTCCGTGCCGCCGCCCGCCGCGAGGGATTGTCCCTCGGCGAGTGGATGACTCGCCAGATTGTCGGTGGATTTCCCGACGCGGTGAATGGCAGTGCAGGCAATGCGCCGGCCGGCATTCCGGAAGATTCGATGGCCGCCGCAGAATCGGTGGCGCAAATTGGCGTGCAGGTGAATGCGTTTGCCGAGCGGCTGTCTCGCGTCGAACAGCAAGTTCAGACAGGCTCGATGCGCGAAGCGGTAAAGGCACTGCACCAGGGCCTGTCGCGCGCCGCAGAGGACATTACGGAAGCAGCGAACAAATCCGATCGGCGGCTGGATAATATCGAACAGCGCCTGTCCGGCATCGTCAGCCGGCTCGAACAGACAGAACGCGCCAATGCGTCGGCTATCGGCCATATTGAACAAAGTTTGCGCGAGCTCGCTGCACGTGTTGAAGCGGTTTCCGGTCCGCAGTCTGTGTCGAGCGGCCCCACCACATCCGCGGCGGCCTCAGCTGACGAATCTGGCAACTCGCCATCCACTGCAAGTCACGATGCCCCTTCATCAGCCTCGGTCGGCGAAGCGTTTGCAGCCTCGGAAGGGTTTCTGGAAAAGCCAACGTCCTTCCTGGGCGCGGCGCGCCTTGCCGCAAATGCGGCTGAGACGGAGGGAAAAAGCACCGCCGCTGAAAATGGCGAAGCTTTGTCAGCCTGGTTTTATCCCAAGCGAGCCGCTGCCATAGCGTCTGTTTTTGCCGTAACTGCCATGGCAGCATTCGGTGGCGTTGCGCTAACAGGCGGCAAAAGTTCGACGGCGCACGCCGTTCCCGCCGGCCCGGTCAGCCAACTCCATTCCGCATCGGCGGCGGCGCCATATCGAAGGACCGCTGCAACGGCAGAGCGTCACGGCGGATCGCCGCCTGCGCAGATTACGGCGACGATCAAAGCCGATGTTGCTGCCGTGCTGCCTTCTGCTTCGGTTGGCGCGATGCCATCCTCAAACACGGCTGCGGCACCACCGGCCGGAGCCGCGGCCGTTGCCGTTTCTGCGGCCGCGCCGAGTTCGCCTGAGCAACGCATCGTCGCGCTCGCGAATGCGGGCAATCCCCGCGCCCAGTTGCTGCTCGGCGCGAAATATCTCGAAGGCAACGGGACACAGGTGAACGAAGCGGAAGCCGCGCGCTGGCTGGCGCGCGCGGCGCAGCAGGGCGAGCCGCTGGCGCAATATCGCTTGGGTACCCTGTATGAACGCGGCCGCGGCGTTCCCGCCGATGCCCAACTCGCCACGCACTGGTACGGGCTCGCCGCCGCGCAAGGCAATCGCAAGGCCATGCACAATCTCGCGGTGGCGTTCGCCGAAGGCTCCGGCACGCCGAAGAACGAATCTCTGGCTGCGGTATGGTTTGCGCGCGCCGCCAATCTTGGCCTTGCGGACTCGCAATTCAATCTCGCGGTGCTTTACGAACGCGGCATGGGCGTGAAGCAAAGCCTGGAGAACGCCTACAGATGGTACCTGATCGCCGCGGCGCAGGGTGACACGGAATCGAAATCCCGCGCCGAAGCGCTGGCGACCCAGCTGAAGGATTCCGAGCGTGGCGCAGCTCAAAAAGCGGCCGCCGTATTCAGGCAGCAGCCGCTCACGCCGGCGGCCAACAGCCTTCCGGTTCTGGGTTGACCTTCTCGCACTGACCACAGCTTCGCAAAACAGAACGAGCAATATCCTCCCCCGTTCACGGGGGAGGTGGCTCGCATGAGCGAAGCGAATGCGAGACGGTAGGGGAAAATCCCCCCTCCGCCTCGCTACGCTCGGCACCTCCCCCGCAGGCGGGAGGATAAAACCCGCCGCTGCGCTCCAGATTTTTCGACCGCCTCTCAAGTGGGCGCTAAAGCGAGAACCGCGCGCGTCTATTGGTCAGGGCGCTGCGATCCGCCGGTCGATTTCATCCGGGCGGCGGTAGATGAGCGCGCTTCCGTCCCACACTTCGATGCCGCGGCTGTGATCGAGCCGCATGGCGTGTGCCAGCACTTTCGCCTGCATTTCTGTGTCGCAATTTGCGGCGAATTTGCCGGCGAGTGAGCCGTCGCCGTTCAGATAGCAGATTTCGTAATTCGGCATGATCGCATCTCCTTCGTCATGCCCCCGCTGCTCAGAAACTAAGAAAACAACGCAGCCGCGCAAAAGTCGAGTGACAATTTGTTATCGATCAGGATGTTGTGCCGCCTTCGTCCCTCACCACAACGCGGTTTGCGCAAGGGTGAGAGCATCCGCGAGGATGTGCGCAAGAAATACACTGAAGCGCGCGAAGGTTCCTCCCCCGCGTCAGCGGGGGAGGGGGACCATGCGAAGCATGGTGGAGGGGCGTGTAACAGCATGGCTTTGAAGATCAACGCGAGCGCTTCTGCATCGGCAGCTCTTCCACGTTCTCCATGAAAGCGGGCGAGGCAATGGGCGCGCGCGTGAGATAGTCCGACCAGTCCGCAAAGCGCGGCGAAAGGACAGCTTCCTCACCATCCTTCCGGATGAACACCTCGTGCGTCTTGAACTGAAATTCCTTCGGCAGCCGCGCGGCCTGGCGGCGCTTCGCGAGAAAGATTTTTTCCTTTTTGGTCATGATTCATGCTCTTTAAGCGGGAATTTGTATTAAGCGGCAATTGGTATCATGTCGTCGAATCCGCCGAATCTGATTGATCAGAAAACAATTGCGTAAGAGTGGTATCGAGAATGGAAAAGGCTGACGGCTTGCGAATACTGATGCCGAGCCAAGAATCGAATGTCGCAAATGTCTTCTGCATATATTTTCCGGCCAAAAAGGGGTAATGGGGGTCCAAGGCAACTTCCTTTATAGCGGGCACAGAGTGAAATCCGTGCAGCACGTTTTTGCACTGACTGAGATTGTAAACCGAAATATGTGGCCACGTAGAATGCGTGCAGGTGCTAAACGGGGTGTACACAAAATTATAGAACTCCAAGCATCCTGCCTCTTCAGCCATTTTACGTGCATTCAACTCAGACCAACTGCCCAACTCGACGTTTGTAAGATCCAGCAGTCGCTGTTCGTTAACCCAACTCTCAAGCCCTTCTATAAGTTCGGAGTTTCTTTTGCCGCTCTCTTCGGAAATTGCTTTCTGATGCTCGAGTTGTAGTTTGGCTTGTCCTAAGCCATGCGCGACAAACATCTTCGCGCGTGTCACTGGTTCTCTAAGTATCCATGCTACGTTAATGTGAACGTCGGCCATTGATCTGAGGAGCATCGGAGCCACGTGACCGTTCCAGATGGAAGAGTTCCCAACCACCTCACGGGCCAATGTAACCTGCCGTGCTACAAGCCCGCCAACGACCTCCCGCACCTCGTTCTGAGAAAAGTCGCAGCGCCATTCAGTCATGCGAAGAGCGAACTCTCTCGCGGCGCTTTCGCAAAAGCGTTTCGCTATTTCCCGCAAACGGTTCAGGAATACGTCATCTGTCATCTTGCACTCGGCAATCATCAATTTCCCACCCGCGAGTCCAGAAGTCGTTAGGCCACGCACTTCTGGATGAGCCATGTATTCCTGTGATCATGGCTCGGACGCCCGAAGCAATTTGTTGTGAGAGTTCTGTGTCCGGGTAGCGCTCAATTTCGGGAAATTTTGCTAATGCCAAGTCCGCGGCCACTTTGAGCTTTTCGGCATCAAACATCAGCCAAATTGCGGTCGCTTGAACCATCGTGGCCTCGCGACTTAGGCGATCAAGCAATCGTACCACCGTGTTTTTCATGACTCGCAAATGCTCTTCTTTTGAGCCACTTGTATTTCTCAAAAATGCTAGAGCGCAGTCTGGATAAAGTGACGTGAGAGGCGACAACGCTCTCCGAATGAGGTCAAGCGTGCCGCCGTCTTCGAGCGAACGCTGGATGTTTGCACGATCAGTTTCTGTTAGAGCGAAAAAGTCGCTTAGCCTATCAAATGCGGCGGTTTCACGACCTTTTGTGGCGATCCGCGCAGCACGCGCAAGTGCCGTTACAAGCTTAACACCATGTTTCTCGCCATGCTCGAATTGGATGAGGGCTGTCGCGACTAGTTCGGGTATAATTTCGCGCGTCCAAGAGATGTCATGCTGGTTGTTGAGTAGATAATTGAACGGTGTGATCAGTTTCGAGCCAACTTTCCTGTGGTCGGTCAAAACGCGGCGCATTTCCTGTCTCCATCCGAGAGAATAATCCATCATCCCGGTCTCGTTCAGCCGTTTGCTTCCCACGGGTTGAGCAGGCGGACGCCGGTGGCGGCGAAGTCCTCCACATTCCGCGTTACCATTGTCAGCCCATGCACCAGCGCGGTGGCCGCAATCAGCGCGTCGCGTTCGGGCTTCGGATCGGGCACGTGCAGCGGCGCGCAACGCAGCGCCACAGCGGTGTCGACGGGCAATGTGCGATCCTGGAATTCAGGCCGCACATGATCCTCTAACCAGCTTCGCATGATGCGGCCTTGACGCGTGTCGTAACGCTCCAGCAGCAGAACGCCCAATTCCAATTCCAGCAGCGTGATCGCCGAAATGTAGAGCTGGAATGCCTCGACCGCGTCCGTCCAACGCGTGACATGCACATTCGCTTTCCCGCTGCGCACCTTGCGCAGCTCGGACACCACGTTTGTGTCCAGCAGGAACATCAACTGAGGTCAGCGGGGCGGATTTTGATCTCAAGGCGCGGCGGATCGAATTCGATGTCCTCACTTCCCGGCATCGCCAAGGCGTCGGCGATACTTTGTCGAGGCTTGGCGAGGCGCCGGTATTCTTCGATGGTCATCAGCACATGCGCGGGCCGGCCGCGGTCGGTGATGAATACGGGGCCGTTCTCCGCCGCCTTTTTCGCGCGGCTGGTGTCCTGATTGAAGGCGCGGCTGGTGAGGGTGGTGATGGGCATGTTTTCTTTCTATGTAGTTATGTTTCTACATTGTCGCCGTCCGACGGTCAATTGCGCCCACTAAATCGCGCATCGTGCCTTGAGTACTAGAACAAATATGGTACGATAGTGAATTGGACTGGGAACTGTTTTGGCAATGTCGATGATGAAATTTCGCAAAATTCTTGAGTTCAAATGCATCGGCCTCCGCCGGACCACAGCATGTCCCGATGTGGGCAGGGATACGTCCCCTCCCTGTTTTGCAAAACAATTATTGCGACCCGTTCATCACGGCCGGGCTGATCTCCCGCAAAGCGGGGGAGGAGCATCGCGGGAAATTGGGAAGGGGGACCATTCCCAATTTCCACAAAACAACCTCAAGGCGATTTTGTCGCCCGATCAAAGGCTTAAAGGAGGTGCCAAATAAGGCCACAACTCCGTGAAGAGCCAATAATCTCCCGGAGTGCCGCCCTACCAGGCTCTGGCGAGATTGGCGCGCAGGGCCGCCGTGGACGGATTGCTGACCCGGCCGGTCAGAATGTCGTTCACGGTCACAGGCCGCCCATAGAACGCGGCGTTGCCGTCCCTTTGTGGTGCGACCACCGAACCGTTGAACGTCAGGCCGCCATAGGCGCCTTTCGAAACGGCCCACACGATGATGTCGCCGGCGAGATTAACCGGCGTAGCCGCTTCGGCAGAGGCGCCCAGGGTGATCACCGTGAGGCCCGCGCCTGCGCCCAGCTTCACCTTGCCCTGCTCGATGCCGCGCAGTGCCCGATCACTCATGATGAACATGATGAGCTGCGCCTGCTGAAGCCCGATCTGCAGGCCAAAAGACGCCGAAGCGAGCGTGTAGAAGGCAGGCTGGCTCCAGCCGCGCCGCGTGCGCGCCAGCAAAACGCCTTCGCCGCCCTCGGCACCGAAGATGAAGCCGCCTTTTACGAGGTTCGGCACGATCAGCACGGCGCGTGCATTGCGCAGGGTCGCGCGCGCATTGGCGAACACGGGATCTCGCGTGAGGTTCAACACGGTTGCATTGGCGTTTGCCAGAACGGTTGCTTCGTCCGCCGCGCGCGCCGCAGAGCCGAAACCGATAAGGCCGGCAGCGATCGCCACCGCTGCAATCAGATTTGCCAATCTCTTCATAATCCACCTTCCATTGGTTGTTTTGGGCGTGCAGCGTTATTTGCCGCTTTTCAGAAGCGAAGCGGCGGCGGAGGCGTCGGCACGCGCTTCCTTCACATTGTTGGAGGCAAGCCCTGCCCGGGCCTTGCCGGCCGCAGATTCCAGCGAGGCCTTTTTGGCGGCGTCCGCCGTATCGGGAATTGCGCCGTGTCCGCTCTGCGCACAGGGATTCAATTCTTTCGCATCGAAACCGTTGCCGCCCGGCCCGACAAGACAGTTGAGCGTGTGATGCAGATGCGTGTGGACTCCGTCGAGATCGCCGGCATTGGCTGCCAGCTCGGCATGTGTGCTCGCGGTGACGGTTTCCGAACTGGCATCCGCAAGTGCGGGCCCGGCGAAAATGAATGCGGCAGCAGTGCCGATGGCTGCCGCAAAGGCATAACGGAATGCGGACATTCTAGTCCTCCCCGACCTGTCCCAGGGCGATTGGGGCGCGCGGCTCACGCGCTTGTCAATGCCATACTGGGCGCGCAGCATGGCAGAGAGGTGACCGGCTTCGCATATAGCGGACGCGGCATCCTCCACCAGGACGGAAGAATGGCGGTTACCGAAGCGCCGCCGGAACCGGCGCAAAAAGGATTTTTGGCCTCGTCGCGGTTGGCGGGCTTCATTCTTTATGGGGCCGGAGCCAAACCAGGCGAGCCGCGCATCCCTTTCTACCGTCACACAATTTTCGTCCGGATCGCGCACTGGCTGAACGCGGGTATCTTGCTCGTCATGCTGATGAGCGGGCTGCAAATCTTCAACGCGCATCCGGCGCTTTACTGGGGCCCCCAGTCGAATTTCACTCACCCGCTGCTGTCGCTTTTTGCCATGCAGAATAATGCCGGTCAGGTGGTGAGCGGTGTGACGCAGATCGGGCCCTGGCACTTCGACACCACCGGCGTGCTTGGCGCCTCCAGGCTGGATGGCTTCATGGTGGCGCGCGGCTTCCCCGCCTGGGCAACGTTGCCCGGGCCGCAATGGCTGGCGATGGGCCGCGTGTGGCACTTCTTTTTTGCCTGGCTGTTTGTCATTAACGGCGTGCTGTTCGCCATCTATGCGTTTGCGCGCGGCCATATCCGCGATCTCGCGCCGAATGCGCATGATCTGCGCAACCTGCCGCACGAGATCGTGGAGCATCTCAAGCTGCAATTCCCGAAAGGCGATGCCGCGAAACGTTACAACGCCCTGCAGAAACTTGCTTACTTCACGGTCATCTTCGTTCTGGGTCCATTGGTGGTACTGACCGGACTCACCATGTCACCCACGATGGACGCCGCGTTTCCATTTCTCCCATGGCTCTTCGATGGGCGGCAGAGCGCGCGCACCATTCACTTTATCTGCGCCTTCTCGTTCGTGGGTTTCTTCGTTGTCCACATCCTCATGGTCGTGCTGTCCGGCACCTGGAACAATCTCCGCTCCATGATCACTGGCCGTTATGAGATCGAACGGGACGGAGGCGCGCATGCCTGACCGCCGCAATCTTCTGCGTGGTGCTGCGGCAGCAGCAGGGGCCCTCACGCTTTCAGCTTGCAAGCCAGTCTCGCAAACGCAATGGGTGCAGAACGTGCTGTACACCGCCGAAGGGCTGACCCGCCGCGCGCAGCGCTTGTTCGTCGGCCGCCATGCGCTTGCCAGGGAATACAGCAAAGCAGACATCGCGCCGGTGTTCCGCGCCAACGGCACTATCAATCCGCCGACGGACGATTACCAACAACATGTGAAGGAAGGGTTTGCCTATTGGGAAGTGAAAGTGGATGGGCTGGTTGAGCATCCGCTGACGCTGACGCTTGCCGATCTTCGCAAGCTGCCCTCGCGCACCCAGATTACGCGGCACGATTGCGTTGAAGGCTGGTCGTGCATCGGGGAATGGACAGGCGTGCCGTTGCGCACTGTACTTGCGATGGCAAAGCCAAAGACGAACGCCCGATATTGCGTCTTCCATTGCGCCGATCCGATGAGCGATACGGACAATGACGGCGTGGCAGATGATGACTTCTACTACGAAAGCCTCGACCTGCTGGAAGCCACGCACCCGCAAACGCTCCTCGCCTACGATCTGAACGGCAAGCCGCTGCCCGTTCCCTATGGCGCGCCCGTACGCCTCAGGGCGGAGCGGCAGCTGGGCTATAAGATGGCCAAATACGTCGAGCGCCTCGAGCTGCTGGAGAGCTTCGCGCATATCGGTGGGGGAAAGGGCGGCTATTGGGAAGATCAGGGATACAATTGGTATGCTGGCATCTGACTGGATGCTTGACGCCGCTTCGGGCGGTTCCCACATTTGCATCGGATAGGTGAAGATCATGGCCGACGTCACCCAGGCACAACCGGTTCGCAGCGAGGAGAGCCTCAGAGGCACAGCGATCCTGTGCTACGGGTTATTCCTGATCGGCTGGCCTACGGTCCATATCGCCACCATCGTGGCGCTCGTCCTTGCCTATGTGCAGCGAAGCGAAGCTCACGGCACGGTCTGGGAATCCCATTTTCGCAATCTGATCGAGACGTTCTGGGTTTCGCTGGTTATCGCGGCGGTCGCGATTCCGCTATGCTTCGTATTCGTGGGCATCCCGATCCTGATCGGCGTTATGGTGTGGTTCCTTTACCGGACGATCAAGGGGCTGATTCGGGCCATCGAATCCCGGCCATTTTTCTGATCTTTGGCTTGCGGTAACGGAAAAACGGCGCATTTGTGCGGCGTCGTGGAAACATCGCCTGCCGGCACCCATTTCTTAACGGACATTAGGTAGTCTGGTCCTCGCGGCGTCAAATGGCCGCCATGATTCGAGGACTAGTCTGATGAGTATCGCGGTGTACGGGGCGCGGACGGGAGCTGTGCAGAGAACCTTC
>JAICVV010000208.1 GCA_025935155.1 Alphaproteobacteria bacterium | reverse complement strand
GGCCATTCCGTTGCCGCCGGCGGATTTGCTGCACCGCTTTCAGGAGAGCTCGCGCGTTTATTTTCTCACCGGCGATCTCGATATGGGGCCGCGGGGCGAGCAGGCGGAAAGCAAAGCGTCTCTCCAGAAATTCTGCGTGTTCGATGTGCAGACAGCGGCGTTCTGGCGCGCCGGACACACCACTGCCGACAAGCACGCACTCTCGGCAGCGCTGGACGCCTTGCTCGATCCCGTACCGGCGAAGCGCGACGGCCTCTCCGAATGCCGCGCCCGCAATCAGAGCGAACTCGCGTCGGCTGTGCAGCGAATCGAAACGTTGATCGCCAGCGGCGACAAGGCTTCCGCACGTCAGGCGCTTACCGACCTCGATACCAAATTCGGCAACCTCGCTGCGGATCAAATCCTCGCCCTGGAGAAGAAGCTACGATAGCCTTCCGCTTTCAAGGTTCTTGACGGCACGATATGGGTACCCATATTGTTCAAAGCAATATGGACGCGTACCATGAAGACAACAATCGAAATTTCAGACCCGCTGCTTAGGCAGGCGCGCAAGGTGGCCGCACGCGAGGGCGTGACGCTGCGGACGCTAGTTGAGCGTGGCTTGAGCCGCGTGGTTGGCGAGAACAAGAAGCCGCACTCGTTTAAGCTTAGGCGGGCGACCTTCAAAGGAAAGGGCTTGCAGGCGGAATTCCGCGACGCGTCGTGGGAGACGATCAGCGAAGCCGCTTACGAGGGCCGTGGCGGTTGATCGCCGTCGATACCAATATCCTCGTCTATGCACACCGAGCGGATTCGCCGTTTCACGAGGCAGCGGAGGCTTGCATGGTTTCGCTGGCGGAAGGCGCGTCGAGCTGGGCAATCCCGTGGCCGTGTCTGCACGAGTTTCTTGCCATCGTGACACATCCGCGAATCTATGCGCCACCAACCCCGGTTGCCAAAGCGCTCGATCAAGTCGGGGCTTGGTTTGAATCTCCGAGTTTACGGCTGCTGACCGAAGCGGAAGATCATTGGCCGGTCCTGCGCGGTCTGATGGGCCGCGCCCAGATTATAGGCCCGAAGGTGCACGACGCCCGGATCGCTGCGCTATGCAGGGAGCATGGCGTGCGCGAACTCTGGTCCGCCGACCGGGACTTCAGCCGCTTCCCGGAAGTCCGCATCGTCAATCCGCTGATCGAGCGACAGTAACAGCCCGGAATGTGCATCACCATGACGACTACTGATCAGAAAGTAGAACCGCTCACCGATGAGATGGCAGCGCACGTGGAGAAGCAGCGCCAATGGGTCCGTGGGCACTTCACTGCAGAAGCGCGCGGCAAATATGAGAGTATCGAAGAGAAATTGCGCCTCCTGGATACAATCATCTCGTCTAAATGGATTGAGCCAACCGAGACATGGAAGCTGCAAAGTTTGGGTGTCACATTTGGCGATGCTCTCGCCCAAATGCTGAATTTGGAATGGGTGAGCGTCACCGATGAGTATGGAACGGATCCGGCGCTGCGATACCCCGGCACAACCATCCTTGTGTACCCACTCACCGCCATCTCGAAACGGGTTGAAGATGGCGACGAAATTGATGTCCATGATCTGTTTGGAAATTTCTGCGACAGAGTTGAACATCTGGCGCGAAATGGGCCGCCGGTTGAGGGCGGACCGATGAAAAGCGAAACAAACTAGCTGATCAAGCACCGGAACTGTGGCCTGAATCGATGGGCCGCGCATGACAATAGAGTTTTGAAGCCTTAGATTTGCCTGATGCCTTCCGTCTCCCGCGAGTCTTCATGAGCGGTGCGTATGACCGCTATTCCGATCCGCTGGATCGGGCGTTCGGCGATGAGCCGGGCGGCCGCGCGGAAGATCGCGGGCATGCAGCACCCCAGCCGCAACGCGAGCCGCCGTACCTGAAAGGCCTGAATCCCGAGCAGCGCGAGGCGGTGCTCACCATCGACGGACCCGTGCTGGTGCTGGCAGGCGCCGGCACCGGCAAGACGCGCGTGCTCACCACCCGCCTCGCCCACATCCTGGCCACGCGCCGGGCCTGGCCGGGGCAGATCCTCGCCGTCACCTTCACCAACAAGGCGGCGCGCGAGATGAAGGAGCGCATCGGCCTCCTCATCGGCGGCGTGGTGGAGGGGATGCAGTGGCTCGGCACTTTCCATTCCATCGGCGCGCGCATGCTCAGGCGCCATGCGGAGCTGGCCGGCCTCAAATCCAATTTCACCATCCTCGATGCCGACGACCAGCTGCGGCTGATGAAGCAGCTGATCGAGGCGGAGAACATCGACGAGAAGCGCTGGCCCGCGCGCACCCTCGCCTCGTTCATCGATGACTGGAAGAACCGCGGCCTGCGCCCCGAAGAGGTGCCGGATGGCGAAGGCCATGCTTACGCCAACGGCAAGGGCCGCGCGCTCTATCGCCAATATCAGGAGCGGTTGCGCGCGCTGAACGCGGCGGATTTCGGCGACCTGCTGCTGGAGGTGCTCACCATCCTGCGCACGCAACCGGAAATCCTCGGCGAGTACCGCGAGCGCTTCAAATACATGCTGGTGGACGAATACCAGGACACCAACACCGTGCAGTATCTCTGGCTGAAGCTGCTGGCGGGGCGCGGCGGCAATGTGTGCGTGGTGGGCGATGACGACCAGTCCATCTATGGCTGGCGCGGCGCGGAGGTGGACAACATCCTGCGCTTCGAGCACGACTTTCCCGGCGCGAAAGTCATTCGCCTCGAGCGCAACTATCGCTCCACGCCGTCCATCCTCGGCGCCGCCTCCGGCCTGATCGCCGCCAACAAGGGCCGCCTCGGCAAGACCTTGTGGACCGAAGGCGACGCTGGCGAGAAGATCAAGGTGCAGGGCGTGTGGGACGCGGAAGAAGAAGCCCGCGCGGTGGCGAGCGAAGCCGAGAACCTGCATTCCAAAGGCGAGCGCTTGAGCGAGATGGCGGTGCTGGTGCGCGCGTCGTTCCAGATGCGCGAATTCGAAGACCGTTTCCTCTCGCTCGGCCTGCCTTACAAGGTGATCGGGGGCCCGCGCTTTTATGAGCGCGCCGAAATCCGCGATGCCATGGCGTACCTTCGCCTGATCGCGCAAGGCGACGACGATCTCGCTTTCGAGCGCATCGTCAACAAGCCGAAGCGGGGCATCGGCGATGCCAGCGTGCAATCGCTGCATGCGTTTGCGCGGCGCAATCACCTGCCGCTGCTCACTGCCGCGCGCGACATTGCGGAGACAGACGAGCTGCCGCCCAAGGCTCGCAAGGCGCTCAGCGAACTTGCCTCAAACTTCGCGCGCTGGAATGCGCTGTCGAAAAACATCCCGCACACGGAGCTGGCGGAAATGGTGCTGGAGGAATCCGGCTACACCGATGCGCTGAAGGCAGACAAATCGGCGGAAGCGCCGGGCCGCCTGGACAACCTCAAGGAACTCGTGCGCTCGATGGAGCAATACGAATCGCTCGCGGCGTTTCTCGAGCACGTGTCGCTGGTGATGGAGCTGGAGCAGAACGAAACCGAGGACCGCATCAATTTGATGACCCTGCATGCGGCGAAGGGGCTGGAGTTCGACACCGTGTTCCTGCCCGGCTGGGAGGAAGGGCTGTTTCCGAGCCAGCGCACGATGGATGAGAACGGCTTGAAGGGCCTGGAGGAAGAGCGGCGCCTCGCTTACGTGGGGCTCACGCGGGCGAAGAAACGGGCGTTCGTCTATTTCGCCGCCAACCGCCGCGTGCATGGCAACTGGAGCAGCTCGCTGCCGTCACGCTTCATCAATGAGCTGCCGCAAGAACACACGGATACCGTTGTGGATGAAGGATTCTACGGCGGCTATGTCGGCTTCCGCGACAATGCGCAGGCGGCCAATTTCGGCAGCACATACGATTCGCCGGGCTGGAAGCGGGCGCAGGCCAACCGTGCCGCGGCGGGCACGCAACGCACGCGGCCGCCGCTGATCGAGGCGCAGGCCTACGCGGTGCAGACCAGCGATCCCTCGGCCACGCAATATGCGCGCGGCGACCGCGTGTTTCATCAGAAGTTCGGCTACGGCCGCGTGACCGTCGTGGAAGGCAACAAGCTCACCGTCGCCTTCGACCACTCCGGCGAAAAGAAGGTGATCGACACGTTCGTGACACGAGGGTGAAGCATTCCAATGCGACCAGGTGCTTTTCTCTTTTCCGGTAAGCGGGCGAATTCGGTAAAGAAGCTTGGCGAGACCGCAATGGGTTACACGGTCGTTTCCATCGTACTGGAGGATGGACGCAAATACCCGCGGGCGATCATCGATTCCGGCATTCTGGCGCGCGTGCGCGGCCTACGGAATGTGCCGTTCTCCGAAGCCGACATAGTGGAGATGGTCCAAACAAACGAGAAATGGGACTGGCGTGAACACCCCTAATTTGTCATGGCCCGCGAATGCGGGCCACCCAGTTGGGTTCTGCACATAAGTCATTGGCGCGCGGACGCCCACTGGGTGGCCCAGATAATTGTTTAGCCGGGGGACATAGCCGACGCCTGTTCGGAGACATGACCGACAGGAGATTGGCCGGTCAAGTCGATCGTCGCGATGCGATGGCTTGCGAAGAACACACCG
>JAICVV010000320.1 GCA_025935155.1 Alphaproteobacteria bacterium | reverse complement strand
TTCTGCTTACTACCTGCGCTTCGACGTTCGCGATCTGCCCGGTGTGTTGGCGGAAATATCGACGTATCTGGCGCGCGAAGACGTTTCCATCGAGAGCATGATTCAGCGCGGCCGCAACCCCGGCGAGCCGGTGGCCATCGTAATGGTGACACATGAATGTTCCGAAACCGCCGTGTCGCGCGCGCTGACGGCGATCGCCATTTCCGACAAGATTTTGGCACCGCCCTGCATGATCCCGATCGAGGACGGATGAAGGATGCCGGCGCCGCTTTAACGCCGCGCCGGCGATCCTCCCTCACGCCGGCCTGGTGAGGGCAGGGCGAGTCCGGCCGGCCTAGTTGCCGGTGAAGCGCGTTGCGGAAAACTCGCCGGCAATCTCATTCACCAGATTGCCGTTCACGTCGTAAAATTTCTGGTCGAACGGCCCGCTATAGGCGGTACCCTGGCGGTTCAGCTTCACGGTCTGCTCGAGCGTGAAATAGCCGGTCGGGTTGCTGTTGTTGTCGAAGGTCCAGCCCATATGGTGCTCGGTCACGTTGCGGACGCCGTGGCTTTCCCACACGCCCTGGCAGATGTTGCCCGTGACCGGCGGGAAATCGACGTTGTCGAATTCCGTGCCGTCGCTGTGCCAGGTTGTAATGCTGCTGGCGATCGTATTGCCGCCGACGATCACGGAGTTGTTCCACACGCCCACAATGGAGCCGTAGCCCAGCGGGGCCGCTTCCGAAGCAGGCAGCTTGATGTGCTGAAGGTTCATGGGCGTTGTCTTGGCGGTCAGGGAAGCGCCGCACGAGGCTTGCGCCGAGACGCTGCCGGCGATCAATGCGATGGCTGCGGCAGAAAGAAGGATCGAACGGTACATCACCAATGCTCCTATAGTTAAAGCGCCGCCAACCGGCGCCTTTCCGGCGAACGGCACGTGCTGGCCTTGGGCATTCAGGCAAAGCCTCCCCGTTGGCGTTTCGGTACGAACCGCCTTGGCGTAAGATGATCCGGCCGCTTTAGGTGGCCGAAGGGCTGAAGCTGGGGATGTTTAGGCTAGTTTCTTTGCTCCTGTTTGCCGTTCCGGCGCACGCCAGTTCGTGGCGCGATTGCAGCCGCTCGCGACGCCACCCGAAAGGACGGACGCCTGATGAATTGCCGATGATTTGCCGAGAAGCCGGATGATCGTGCGGTGAATCTGCGGCCAACCCTGTTGAAACCGGCCGGTCCGGCCAGTCTGGCCAATGAGGACGATTTTCAGCTTGGCGAAATTTGGGTGCGGCCATCCTTGCGGGAAGTCGAAGCAAACGGCGCGAGGGAAAGTCTTGAGCCGCGGGTGATGCAGGTGCTGGTCGCACTGACGCAGGCAAATGGAGCGGTGCTGTCGCGGGACGAGTTGATCCGCCAATGCTGGGGCGGGCGCATCGTCGGCGACGATGCGATCAACCGCTGCGTCTCCAAAGTACGCCAGCTTGCCGGTCTGGGTGGCGCCCACGCTTTCGAGATCGACACCATTCCGCGAGTCGGCTACCGGCTGCGGCGGCGGGAAATTGGGGACGCGCCTCGGGCTTCCGCCGCTCCGCCCCTCGCCGTACCGGATTCGATGGGTTCGCCTGTGTCCAAGGGCGCCAAGCGGTGGCGCTGGATTAGCGTGACGATTGCCGGTGTTGCGATTGCGGTGGCCTTAGGCGTGGCGCTCTATTTTTATTTGCAGCGCGAGCCGGAATGGATCGTCGCCGAATCGCATCTGCCCTTCATTTCCACGCCGGCCATTGAACGTTATCCGGCCATTGCGCCGGATGGGACGATGATCGCCTATTCCGCGGGCCGATTGGTTACCGACCGCCAGATTTATCTGCGGCTGCTGAAGGGTGGCGATCCCATCCAGCTCACACACGATGCGGGCGATGCGAGCGCGCCGGCATGGTCGCCCGACGGCAAAACCATCGCCTACGTGATTTTTCAACCGGCTCATCCTTGCAGGATCATGGAAATCCCTGTTCCGGCGGGGCAGTCGCGCCAGATCGGCCAATGCCGCATTAGCGAGCGCTCCAGCCTTGCCTTCGATTCCTTTGGCCGCGCTTTGTTTTTCGCCGACGCTTCTCAGCGCGATGTCGGAAGCCACATCGTCAAGCTCGATCTCGATAACGGCCGCACCACCGCCGAAACGCATCCCGGCAATGCCGAAATCTCCGATGATTCCCCCACGGTTTCTCCGGATGGAGAGGACCTGCTGTATTTTCGCAGTCTTGGCGGGACGAAATTTCAGATCCGGCGCGCTTCGCTCTCCACCGGGGCCAACCAACTTGTTGCAGCATTCGGAGACGGCGATGCAGCGGTGGCATGGTCCGCCGATGGGCATACCATTTTCATGACGCGGTCGAGCGGCAACGAGAACGCGCTGTGGGCGTATCCGGCGCGAGGCGGTACGCCTTGGCGAATTCTTTCGACGGGCGAATATCTCGGAAGGCTGTCTGCCGGCCCCAACGGATTGCTCGCGATGGAGATGCAATATCCGGGTGGACAGCTCGTTGCGGTCCCGCCGCATTCCGATTCACCGCCGCGGCCGCTCGACAGCGGTGGACTGAAGACGTGGTGCGTTGACGATGCGCGTGACGGCACGTTCATCGCGACCGGCTGGCGTGCGGACACGTGGGGAATCTGGACGTCCGGCGAGAACGGCTCGTTCCGCAAATTGGTCAGCCTGGCGGGCCCCGCATGCGCCATTCGCTGGTCGCCGGATGCAGCGCGCTTCGCCTATATTCGCTGGACTTCGCCCGGATTTGAGGTCCGCGTGCTGAGGCGGAACGGGGAACCGGTCGCACGGTTCCACTACTCCGGCAACGACAGCGGATTTCTCGACTGGACCGCCGACGGCAAAAGCATTTTGACAAGCCGCGAAGACAAACGCGGCTACCGAATCTGGAAAACGGATTTGGCGACGCCGGACAAGTCCGTTCCGATCACACCGTATGGCTGGCACAGCCCGCGTGTGCATGGCAGCATG
>JAICVV010000039.1 GCA_025935155.1 Alphaproteobacteria bacterium | reverse complement strand
TGTTGCCGCTGGCGATTGGAAACTTCACGTAGATCGTCGGAGAAGTTTTCTCCTTGTATTCCACCTCGGCTTCCGCGAGCGCGGTTTTCTCGATGGGAGACCACATCACCGGACGGAAGCCGCGATAGAGCAATCCGTTCTGCACGAACTTGAACAGCTCGCGTGCGATGGCCGCTTCGGCGCGGTAATCCATCGTCGTGTACGGATGGTCCCACAGCCCGATGCAGCCCAGCCGCTTGAACTGCGCGCGCTGCACGTCGATCCACTTTTCGGCAAACGCGCGACAGTCGCGGCGCAGCTGCTCGACGGGCACTTCGTCTTTCGATTTGCCTTCTGCGCGATAGCGTTCCTCGATTTTCCATTCGATGGGAAGGCCGTGGCAGTCCCAGCCGGGAATGTAGGGCGCGTCCTTGCCGAGCATGCCCTGCGACCGCACCACGAAGTCCTTCAGGATCTTGTTGATGCCGGTGCCGAGGTGGATTTCCCCGTTCGCGTAAGGCGGCCCGTCATGGAGGATGAAGAGCGGCCGGCCCTTGGCGGCGGCGCGCATGCGGGCGTAAAGGTCCATCTCCGCCCACCGCGAAAGCCAGCGCGGCTCGGCCTCCGGTAGCCCGGCCTTCATCGGGAACTCGGTCTGGGGCAGGAACAACGTAGCGCGATAGTCGCGGGAGGCAGATTCGGCTTTCGGCATGCGCCTCCTCTAACAGCCGTCCCCCGCACGGTCCAGTGTGTCACGCAGAGGACGCAGAGGTCGCAGAGGCAAGGCTAGGCTTTTGGTTCTTAAGCCCGATCAGTTCGGATGATGGTCGATGTTGCCGTCGCGGAAACCGTTCACGATCCGCTTGAGACCATCGTTCAAATGGGCGGCGCCGAAGTTGATAAGCAGGCCTACAGGAAGTTTCAGAAGGCGCAGATACGTCAACAACTGCTTGGGATGCACAGGTGCGAGTTTTTCAACCGACTTGATTTCCACAATTACGCGGGACTCCACCAAAATATCGATCCAAAGGGCTTCGCTGAAGCGAAGCCCTTCATATTCAAACGAAAGCGGCACCTGACGCGCTGCTTTGATCCCGCGCCGCTCCAGATCGCGCGCGAGAACCGCCTCATACACGGATTCAAGCAGACCCGGACCAAGTGCCGTGTGAAGCTCGTATGCGGCGTCCACAATTTCGCCGGTAATCCGGTTCAGTGGAAGTTCGTCCAGCACCTCTGCGTCCTCCGCGAGCTCCGCGTGAGGACTAGAATCTGTCCTCAAGATGTCGCAGGAGTGTGCGAGCTCGGTCGCAATCCTTCGCCATTTGGGTTTTCAGAGCATCGACGGAGTCGAATTTCATTTCCGGACGCAGATAGGCGACGAGATCGACAGCCAGATGCTTGCCGTAGAGATCGCCGGAGAAATTGAACAGGTAGCTTTCGAGCAGCGGCAGGTCTGTCTCGAACATCGGACGGATGCCGAGGCTTGCCACACCGTCATAGGTGCGAACCGGCTTCTCGTTTTCCAGAACGGTGGCCCGCACCGCATAAATTCCGAACGCCGGCTTGAGGTAGCCGTCGAGCGCCATGTTGGCCGTCGGGAACCCCAACTCCCGGCCACGGGCATCGCCCTTCTCCACCCGCCCTTCAATGGTCCACCAGTGACCGAGCAACTTCGCCGCGACCTCAGGTTGGCGTTCTTTCAATGCCGCGCGGATTTCGCTGGAGGAAATCTTCTGCGCGTCGTGCGCGATTAGCGCATCGAAAATTTCAACAGCGAAACCGAACCGGCGGCCGGCTTCCTCCAGAAAGGCTGCATCGCCGGCGCGTCCTTTGCCGAAGCGAAAATCCGCCCCCACCACCACCCCGCGCACGCCCAAACCGTTCACCAGTACATCGCGCACAAATTCTTCCGCGCTTTTCTGTGACATGCTGCTATCGAACGGCAGCGCGTACAAAACTTCGACGCCGCATTCCGCCAGCAACGGCGCCTTGGTGCGGAGGGGCGTGAGACGAAAGCTTTCGGCTTCGGGCCGGAAGAATTCCTGCGGATGCGGCTCGAACGCCAGCACGCCCAATGGCGCCAATTGTGTCTTCGCCAATGCAACGGCGCGCGCGATCAGCGCCTGATGCCCGCGATGCACACCGTCGAAATTGCCGATCGCCACCACCGCGCCCTTGCACGAGTCCGGCACGTCTTCGTAATGGCGAAATATCTTCATCAGGCTTTGGGACGCGCCGGGGCCATAACCATGGACTCCGCCTCCACCACCACGGTCTCGCCGACCCTGCACACGCAATCGAAAATCACCCGCCGTTTTTCCGGCAGGACTTCGCGGACTGTGCAAGTGGTTACGACAGTGTCGCCGATGCGCACCGGCGCCTTGAACCGCGTGCTGGCGCTCATAATAATCGTTCCCGGCCCCGGCAGCTTCATACCGAGCACCGTCGAAATGAAACTGAGGCTCAATACGCCGTGGGCAATGCGGCCGCGAAAAATGGTCTTGCGCGCATACTCCTCATCGAAATGCACGGGATTCATGTCGCCGCTCACTTCCCCAAACAGCTCAATGTCCCGCTCCGTCACAGCTTTTTCGAAGCTGGCGCTCATGCCGGGCTTCAGCTCGTCAATGCAATACGGCACCCAATTCCCCTTTGTTGTAAACGCTCCGCTTAGCGGAAAGCGCCGCTACCAGACAAGCGCTGCGATGGCAGCCTTCGGATGCGCCTCCGGCACCAGGAACAGCTGCGCAAGCCCTTCCGCGGTAAGCTCGCCCAGATGCGCGGCATGAACGCCCTGCGCCACAAACAGTGCATCGATGCCCATGCGGTTAGCGCCTTTGATGTCGGTATCGGCACCATCGCCGACAGCGAGCGGGCGGCGTATGCCCTTTCCTGAGATCTTCGCCGCCAGCTTCAGCGAAGCCTCGTAAATCGGGCGATGCGGCTTGCCGTAATAAATGACCCGGCCGCCGATTTTCTCATAGGCTTCCGCGAGCGCCCCGGCGCACCAAATCAGCTTATCGCCCCGCTGCACCACGATGTCCGGATTGGCGCAAAGCATGGTGAGATTGCGCGCCCGCATGTCCTGGAAAAGGCCCACGTAACTGTCGGCGGTTTCCGTGTCATCGTCATATAGACCGGTGCAAAGCACGATTTCGGCGGCGCCCACGTCAACACGTTCGATATCAAGCCCTCCGAGAACGCCGCCGTCGCGATCGGGGCCAAGGTGATACAGTTTCAACGTGCGTCCTGCGGCCGAAACGCGGTCCCCAACACCGTCGTGTGCCAGGGCGCCGGAGGAAAGAATCGCGTCATAGCAATCGAGCGGCACGCCGACCCGCTGGAGCATCGACTCCACATCGACCACCGGGCGTGGCGCATTGGTCAGCAGGATCACCGGCCCACGCTCGGCGCGAAACCGGCGCAGCGCATCCGCCGCCGGCAGAAAGGCCTCGCGCCCATTATGCAGCACCCCCCATATATCGCACAACAGCGCGTCATGGTCCGCCGCGATCTCCGACAAGCCGTTGAGGATTGGAATCATGGCAAGCGGGTCCCATGCAACACGCTCCACGTCAAGGCTCGCATGCGGCACAGGACCGGCGCAGGATTCAGGTGCTCGGATGCAATTGTCCGATGGGATCGCTTCATCTCGCTCCTACATCGGCGATGAAAGTGGCGGCGATACGGTTCCAAGGAGGCTTGCCGCCAGCACAATGAGTCCGCCCGCGAGCGTTTCAGCGAGGACGCTACGCTTCAAACTCCGAAACGACGAATTTCCCTTGCGGAACGTTGGCATCAAAAGGAAGCGATTCACACATGCGATAATCGCCATGATGACAACCAGACTGACTTTGCCCAGCAGGATCTTGCCATACGCAAAGGACAGGATGTGAGACCAGTCCTGCACAATGAAAAGCGTATTGAGCACGCCGCTTGCGAGCGCAACGATAACCGCGATGACGCCAAGACCGGAAAACCGGCACAATATCCGATATGTAAGGTCGGGGGATTGAGGCGACCGCAGCAGGAAAGGGAGCGCAGCCACGGCGCCGATCCAATATCCCCCCGAGAGGAGATGAATGGCGTCAGCCAACCGATGGGCCGCCCCTTCGATGCCTCTTTGCATCGCGGCATGTCCCGTGAGAGCGACGCTCGCCAGCAGCAACCCGGATAATGCCGCTGTCGATATGCGGGCCTCGGGCGCAGCTCGAAAGGCAACGATCGCAAGGACGAGCACGAAAACCATGCGCACCAGCCAAATCTGACCGAAGCTGGTGTTCAGCAGAAGAGTTTGCAAAACATCTGGATCGGTAGCACTGCTTGCGCTTCCGGTCATCGTGCCGGCAACACACTGAAACCAGAACAGCGCCGTAACTGCGGCGGCAACGGCGCTAAATCGAAGCGCTGGCTGCAATCCCTCTGTACAAGTTTGAGCGCCGGAAGCGCTGAGCAGCGCGATAGAAAAGACGCTGGCGCCGAAAACGAAGATGCAGCTGGCGAAGTGCAGGAATCGGAAGAACACCAGCGCCGCTTCGAGCATCGTCAGGGTCCGACCGTGAACGAATAGGCGCCTTCGGTCCGGTGCGTGTCGGTCGACACGGCGTGCCACTGAACGCGATATCCGCCGGCATGGAGACCATTCAATTTCACGGTTATCGTCGTGCCAGAGATGGCCGCCGCACCGGCTGCGGCTGGGCGCCCCTTATCGTCCGTAATGACGGCGCCGCTGAATGAGGGCTCCAGTTCCTCGCTGAACTCAAGGCGCACCTCTGGCGGGGATGCCCGCACAGCAGCGCCCGCAGACGGTTCTGCGTGTTGAAGCATTGCGTGCGCCGAAGCGGCGGCTGGCCATGCCACCGCAAATAACAGAGCAAACAGAGTTGTCCGGTTCATTTGAAGATCGGCGTCCCTAGCGAATGGGGAAAAATATCATCGATGTAGAAATGCAACTGGGCGAGCACGCCCAAATTGCTTCCGCTCGCGCGATTGACGGGGACAATCGCTTCTACTCCGAGCTGTATGAATTGCCCCGACCAGATTAGTCCCGGATTGAGTGTTCCGGTCGTGCCTCCACCGTTGCGGTCAAGCGGCGAAGTCAGGCTGAATTCCATAACGGGCGTAACCTGGGACAGAACAGGACCGAGCCCAGCGTCGCGCACGTTGTTCTGAAGATAGCGGAGACTGTATTCGATAGCGCCGCCCCATTCCACGGTGTGCGGATCGTCACCCCGGCCCGGAATCCCGTATCCAACTGTGCCGGTGATCGCAAAGGGCCGCAGCCAATCCATGTTGTCGGACAGGTCGCCGAATCCCTTCCCAAACTGAATCTTCGGCGTATAACTCGATGCACTCTCCGCTCCGATACTCCGCGAGCCGGTGCCACCAATCTCCCACGAGAACGCCAGAGACGCTATAAACTCGTGTTCCTCGCTGCGCGCGACCTCCAAAATTGGCGTGAGTTCCACATTATCGAAACCCGATGACGACGGCTCATCATTCGGCTTGGCGTGCACGTAATCGCCCCCGAACGAGAGCGCGAAGCCCGGGAAGATGCTCTTGGAATACTCCATCGAATATTCCACCTCTGTTTCGGTCAATCCGCCGTCGCGATGTCTGAAGATGGAAATCGTTGGGAGAGCCAGCTCATCGGCGGCGAACGGATCGTCAGTTGCAATTGTCGCGGGGAAAAATCGTGGGCCGATGACGCCGTGCGCGCTGGTGGCACCCGGTATCAAGATTGCACCGACGACCAGTGCTGCGCCGAAGCGCAAAGCGGAATTGTACATGGTGTTGCCTCACATAGGAGGTGGACAGCGTGCGCAATACAGCGCGCCCGCAAACATGGGCTTTTCCGATTATGGTTGGTTAGGCGAGGGGCGGCGGGGCTCGCGGAACGTGATCCCAATTCGCCAGTGGATTCGATCCAGCGTGCGAGAACAATGCAAACTGCGGTCGAGCAGTTTCAATCTGGTGCGGCTCAAGCGCGCCAACCGGCTGCGCTACGGTCGCAAACGGGCAAATGGAACCTTCGTGCGAAGGTGGCACCTGGCGCTTGGCGGGATGTTGCGGCTCGGCCGTCCTTTGCAACATGCCGTGCATGCCGTCCATCATCGGACAGGGAACGAGGGCCAAATCGGCAGCGGTGGCTGCGCTGGGCATCCAGCCAACGGGCACGAGCGCGCGCATCATGAGCGCGATAAGCGCGAGATAGACCGCGGCGGAACGCAATCGGCGCAAACCCGTGACCCCTACTTTAACTCACTCTAATTGAGAACGACTCTCAAGCGCGAGCGAATATTCCAGCGGCGCGGCGGAACGCCGCCCTCGGGCTGTAATACGCGTAAGGTGCTTATCCGGATGCCTGCGGCCGGATGCGAATTTCAACCCGGCGATCCCGTGGGCTGGTGATCTGCTTTCCTGTAGCCACCTGCCGCCGCGTAGCGCCATAGCCTTGGGCGAACACCCGATTTGAGGCCACGCCTTCCGCAATCAATGCCTTGGCGACGGCGCGGGCCCTATCCTGCGGACCGGCGGCGTCCTTTGCGGTTGCGCCATCGGTAAAGGCGCGGACTTCGATGGTGGTGTGGTCGTAATGCCGGAGAATGACAGCAATGACGGCAACGGCGTTCTTGCCGTTGGCGGTGAAGGCAGCCCCGTCGCCATCGAACACCTTCTCTTCGAGCAGGCTGAGGACCAGCTGGTCTCCCGGCCGCGCCACGCCCACGCCTAGCGGGCGCAGGTGCTCGCGGAGATCGCGCTCCTGATTGTCCATGTAGGAGCCAATGGCGGCTGCCCGTAAGGGGCCGGCGCTCGGGACGTTCTGCGGTACCTTGAGTTTCACCGGCGCAGCTGGCCGGACTGCCGCCGGCGAAGCCGTACGCGGCTGAGCGCGGGATACCGCGGTCTGCGACGGCGGAGGCGGCGCGTAGTAGGCCTGCCGCGGCTGCTCTGCGCAGGCAGGAACAAGCAGCGCCACTGACAGAATCCAATACCGCTTCATGACGCCCTCTCGTGTGCGCGTCGCATTTCGCCGCCTGTCGCGGCGGATTTGTGGCGCACCGTACGCGAGCCGAACAATAGCGAAAGTGCCGCCATTGGAGGCTACTGCCGAGATGGCGGTCATAATTGCTCGAATTGAATCGCCTGGCACGCGACAAAAGCGCCAAACCGGCAAAATCATAACATTGGTTAAGGCACTGATTTCGCGAGTCTTTTAAGCGATTCTCGGGTCGCAGAGCCACCCCGACGGCGCTGCGGTCCAAGGAGCGCGGCAGGCGAAAGCCTGTCGCCTCCACCCCGCGCTCCCCATTCTTGCTCAGGCGGCGATTTTCAGCACCTCATCCGCGGGCTTCCACGGGAGGCTTTGCGCTTCCGCCACCGCTTCGTAGGTCAGCGTCCCTTTGTATACGTTGAGCCCCGCGCGCAAATGCGGATCGCGTTTCATCGCCGCTTCCGCGCCGAGATCCGCCAAGGCCTTGGTGAACGGCAAGGTCGCGTTGTTAAGGGCAAAGGTGGACGTGCGCGCCACCGCTCCCGGCATATTTGCAACGGCGTAATGCACGACGCCGTCCACCATATAGGTGGGATCGGCGTGGGTGGTGGCATGAGAAGTCTCGGCGCAGCCGCCCTGGTCGATGGCGACATCGACGATCACCGAGCCCTTCTTCATCTGCTCAACCATCTTCTTCGTGATGAGCTTCGGCGCAGCCGCGCCAGGCAGCAGCACGCCGCCGATGACTAGATCGGCGCCCGTCACATGCTCCTCGATGGAATCGATGGTGGAGAACACCGTGTTGAGCATGGCGCCGAACTGCAGGTCGAGCTCGTTCAGGCGCCGCAACGACACATCGAGAATCGTCACATGCGCTTCCAACCCCATCGCCATGCGCGCGGCATTGGTGCCGACCACGCCGCCGCCCAGCACCACAACCTTCGCTGCCGGTACCCCGGGCACGCCGCCGAGCAGCATGCCGCGTCCGCCTTGCGCCTTTTCCAAAGAATGAGCGCCGGCCTGAATGGACATGCGCCCCGCGACTTCGCTCATGGGCGCCAGCAGCGGCAGTCCGCCGAAGCGGTCCGTCACCGTTTCGTAGGCGATACAGATGGCGCCGCTTTCGATGAGGCCCTTGGTCTGCTCCGGGTCGGGCGCCAGATGGAGATAGGTGAACAGCACCTGGCCAGGGCGCAGCCGCTTGATTTCGACGGGCTGCGGCTCCTTCACCTTGACGATCATGTCAGCACTGGCGAACACCTCGTCCGCGTTCGGCAGGATGCGCGCGCCGACCTTGGTGTACTTCTCGTCGCCGAGATCGATGCCGTCGCCGGCCTTGGTCTCCACCAACACCTCGTGCCCGCGGGCGGTCAGCTCGCGCACGGCGGAGGGCGTCATTCCCACGCGGTATTCGTGATTCTTGATTTCCTTCGGCACGCCGATGCGCATCTCAATTCCTCTTTATGATTGGGAGGACCAGCGGTCCTTCGCTTCCAGCACGGCGACGAAAAAGAACGCCGCGAACTCAACCGTCGCAGCCAGCCGGACGATTTCGGGGTCGATTACCCGATTTGTGGCCGCGAGCAAAGCGCCCGTGCCCCAATAGAGCAAAACTGTCAAACCGGCCGGGATGACCAGCACCAAAATAACGAGCAGCAGCCGTTTCAACGCAAGCATCGGCGTCCCCCTATCGATCCCCCCAGACGGATAGCACACGCTGGCAGGGCGGGGGCAAAGGGAGTTGTTTGTTTTTATCCGGCAGAAATTGCACACCCCTCCCCTTCGCGGAATTGTTCCGATATTTTGCAAAAAGTCGAAGGGGCGGGCCCCTATTCCCGTTCCCCATTGCACAACATATTGTGGTTGGCGGGGTGATGAGGCAGTCGAACTCAAGATTGTTGCGCACTCCTTACGCGCACGATGGCGTGTGCCGCGCTCAAGCGACTCGAAATGCTTCGCGATAGGACAACGGCATTGCGCTTCATCCACGCGATTGTAAGGCCATTTCGCCGGTGGGGAACGAACTTATTTTTACTTTGATTCATCCGCGCGCGAAGCGGGAACGCGCTCAACCGGCCCCGAAATATGGGGGCAGTCCCCAGCAGCGGCTGACATCGGATCAGGAATGCGGCCGCGCATAAGGTGGCGCTGCGCTAACGATTCGTTTGCGCGATAGTAGTGAGTTTTGTGGAATGGAGCGGGCGAGGCGAATCGAACGCCCGACCCTAACCTTGGCAAGGTTATGCTCTACCCCTGAGCTACGCCCGCGCTCCAAGTTGGAGGCGGGTTATGGCGCAAGCCGGATGGGCGGGTCAAGTCACTGGGATTCACGCAAAAAACCTGCCGTTCCGCGGTCCCGTAATCTGCCATAAAGCGGGTTGGAATCCTCGGCGGAGCACCCTGTGCCTGCAACCGATAAAGACCTGTTCCACTGCCTCGATGCGCTCGGCATCGCGCACCGCACTTATGCGCATCCGCCGGTGTTCACCGTGGAGGAATCGCAGGCAGCATGCGCGCATATTCCTGGTGGCCACACCAAGAACCTGTTCCTGAAAGATCGCAAGGATCGTTTGTGGCTGGTGGTGGCGCGCGAAAGCCTGCGCATCGATCTGAACGCGCTTGCCAGACAACTTGGGGCGGCGCGCTTCTCGTTCGGCTCGGCGGAGATGCTGATGGAAGTGCTTGGTGTGCCGCCCGGCTCGGTTACACCTTTCTCGTTGCTCAATGACACCGAAGGCCACGTGCGCGTGGTGCTGGATTCTGGAATGCTGGCGCTCGATCCACTGAATTTTCACCCGCTGCGGAACGATCGCACCACCGCGATCTCCCCCGGCGATCTGCTCATGTTCATCCGCGCCACCGGCCATGGGCCAGCAACAGTCGAGTTGCCGGAACGAGGGTAGCAGCGCGGCCGCTGGTGTGATTTGCTAGAGTTCCGGGGCTTTTTTTTTGCGCCTCAAACGACCTATCTTTGGGGCCATAGCGAACAGGATTTCTCATGGCGATTATCGGCCCCAGCGGCAGGCCGCTCTCGCGCTCCGGCGGCAATGGCCCCGTCCAGCCGGGCGCCGGCACAAGCGGCCCCAATATCAAAGACAGCGGCATCGAAACCTTCGCCGCCGATGTGCTGGAAGCCTCGCGCGAGAAACCCGTCATTGTCGATTTCTGGGCGCCGTGGTGCGGGCCGTGCAAGCAGCTCGGGCCGCTTCTCGAAAAGGTGGTGAACGAGGCCAAGGGTGCGGTGCGCCTGGTCAAAATCAACATCGACGAAAATCAGGAGATCGCGCAGCAGCTGCGCATCCAGTCCATCCCTACCGTGTACGCTTTCCGCAATGGGCAGCCGGTGGATGGTTTCATGGGCGCCATTCCGGAATCGCAGCTGCGCGCCTTCGTGCAGCAGCTGACCGGCGGCTCGGCCGGCGTGAGCGCCGCTGACGACACTCTGGCGGTGGCCGAGGGCGCCTATGCATCGGGCGATCTCGCCACCGCGGCGCAGGGGTACGCGCAGGCGTTGCAGGATGAGCCCGGGCATCCCAAAGCCGCTGCCGGCTTGGCGCGTTGCTATCTGAAGAGCGGCGATGTGGAGCGCGCGCGCAAAACGCTGCAGCTGGTGCGCCCCGATGGCGCGGAAGACGAAGCCATCCGCGCGGTAGAGGCCGAAGTGAAGCTGCGCGAGCAGGCAGCGCAGGCGGGCGACACCGCAGAGCTACGCGCCAGGCTGGACACCAATCCCAACGATCATCAGGCGCGGTACGACCTGGCGCTGGCGCTGGATGCCAAAGGCGATCGCACCGGCGCGCTGGACACGCTGTTGGACATCGTACGCCGGGATCGCAACTGGAACGATCAGGCCGCGCGCAAACATCTCGTCACGTTGTTTGAGGCGATGGGACCAACCGATCCTCGCACCATCGACGCGCGGCGCAGGCTTTCTTCGATTCTGTTCGCGTAACGCCATGCACAAGCCTTACCGCACACTGGAAG
>JAICVV010000091.1 GCA_025935155.1 Alphaproteobacteria bacterium | reverse complement strand
GGATCGAGTCCGGAAATTCTCGTCCGCCTGCGCGACAACACCGTCACCATTCGCCCGATCGCCGGCACAAGGCGGCGAGGCGCCACCCCGGACGAAGATGCCGCGCTCGCCGATGAACTCAGTCACGATCCCAAAGAGCGTGCAGAGCATCTCATGCTGCTCGATCTCGGCCGCAACGATGTTGGCCGCGCTGCCGAAACCGGCAGCGTGCGGGTCACCGGCAGTTTTTTCATCGAGCGCTACAGCCATGTGATGCACCTCGTCTCCAATGTGGAAGGCACGCTGCGCAAGGGACTGGGTGCGGTGGATGCGCTGGCCGCAGGACTGCCCGCAGGCACGCTTTCCGGCGCGCCGAAAATCCGCGCCATGCAGATCATCGACGAACTGGAGCGGGAAAAGCGGGGCGCGGCCTATGCGGGCGCTGTGGGTTACTTCGCGGCGAATGGCGCGATGGACACCTGCATCGTGCTGCGCACTGCGCTGATCAAGGACGGCATGATGTACGTGCAGGCCGGCGGCGGCGTGGTCGCCGATAGCGTGCCGGAAGCGGAATACCAGGAGAGTGTCAACAAGGCGAAGGCGCTGTTCGCGGCAGCAGACCAGGCCGCGCAATTCGCCGGGCCAAACGGCTGAGGCTTTTCGCGCCGCATTCTTGGTCCTCCTCTCTCTTGCGCCAAAGTTCCCATTCGAACCTCGCGAAAAACGAGGGGGGGCACTCTCGCAATTCCCCAGCATACAAGATGTTGCGGTTGACCGGCTGCACGAGCAGTCGAACTCAGGAATTCGCGCATTTCGCGCACGCACGCGCATGTTGCGTTCGACAGCCGCTATTGCGGGCCTGAGGCAGCCAGCGATTCCCCACTGTACCAGATATTGTGGTTCGTGGATGCGAGAAGCATTTGAACTCAAAGATTCCGCGATATTCGCGCTCACAAATTCATGCGGCCGCGTGCGCGGCGAGCTTCGGCTCATGCTGTGATCGGCAACGAAAATGTTCTTCATGCCCGCGAGTGTAAAGCCGATTCAGCAGTGGGGAACGGATTTATTTTCGCCGTTGATTGTCATGGCCTTTCGCCCGCACATTGGGGAATGAAAGCGCATGGTGCGGCTATCGGTGCGCAGCTCACGCGTGCCGCATGAAGAAACCCATTGCGATCAGCATTACGAACAACAGGATAAGCGCGGCGCGCCCCAGCACTGCCGACCAGGAATCGCCGAATATCGACAACTTTGGCGGACGCACTGTGCCTTTGCGGTTCGCCGCCACGCGCATTTTCCTTCTGAGCAATCAATCTTTCGCGAACATTCTCGCGCATTCCGCTAAATCAGGTCTTGCCGCCGCGTGACAAAGCCGCAATCGCGGAGGCGCAGGCGAACGGATTCAATGGAGCTTGCTGCGGCGCGCGCCGGCAAAAGGATGGCGTCGTTGGATCCGCTGGCGCGATCTCGCTGCCGATTTGGCGATGATCGCCTGCGGGTCCATCACCCCCCTTCGGGCAATTATTCTGGCCTATTGAAATAGCTCGATGATTACTTCGGTACCGCCTGGAAAAGCAGGCACCAGCCGTTCGGATTGACCGCACCGGATACTACCCGGCAGCTATTCGGGGTAACGAAATTTTTGCACAGCCGGCAATCTTGCTCGCCCTTCGGCTGATCCTGATAACGGACGTCTTCTTTCCGCAGCTGAGAGGCATCGCTTGCCTTCGCGCGATGCGCCTGCACAGCGATCGCGCTTGCCAGCGCCATACCGCCCGTCGCCGTGCCAAAAAATCTTCGTCGCGATATTGTAGAGGACATCGGCAATGCACCCATAATGCTCCGGCGTTCTCGGATTCACGCCTCTCATCGCCAATGACGTTGATGAGTCCGGATTATTCCGCCGCTGAATCGAAAAAAAACGAAAGCAAAGAGTTGCCGGCCTACAACAGGCAATCCGGCCGAGCGTTTTCCGGCACAATTTTTATCTGCAGCGAACGGAATAATCCGGCCAGCCCGATACGTCCATCGCTTCAGACATCGCAGGGGTGATCAATGCCATTCGCTGGAGTGGGCTGCGCGCCGTTGGCCGCGCGGGCGCAGAAGAATGCTGTCCAAATCGGTATCCTCCTTATTGGCCTGATTTTCGGGATTTCATATGCGATTCCTGCCGGTGCGGTACCGGCCTTCGCTGTCCAGACAGGGCAGCCCTGCAAGACCTGCCACATCGGCGCGTTTGGGCCGCAGCTGACACCCTTCGGGCGGCAGTTCAAAATCAACGGTTACACGCTACGCGCCGGCGATACGTTTACGTTGCCGGTATCGGCCATGGCGGTCGGCTCGTTCGTTCACACGCAGAAGGATCAGCCCGAGCCGCCTGCAGATCATTTCTCCACCAATGACAACACCACGCTGGATGAAGCCAGCATCTTCCTCGCCGGCGGCGATGGCGGCCACTTCGGCGGCTTCGCGCAAGTCACCTACAGCGGCGTGGACAAGGCTTGGGCTTGGGACAATGTCGATCTACGCGCCGTGGACAAGACCAATCTGCTCGGCTCCGATGTGCTGCTGGGCCTTTCGGTCAACAATAACCCGACCATTCAGGATGCCTGGGCAACCTTGCCGGGCTGGGGCTTCCCCTTCACCGATTCCGATCTGATGCCCGGTCCGGATGCTGCGACAGTCATTTCCGACGCGCTGGCGCAAAACGTGATCGGCGAAAGCGCCTATGCGTGGTGGAACGATAGTTTGTACACGGAGCTTGGCTTCTACGAGTCGCCTGGCGAGGACTTCCTGAAGCGGGTTGGCGTCGATCCCGGCGACACCAGCCAGATCGACGGTGTTGCGCCCTATTTCCGGGTCGCTTACCAAAAGGATATGGGCGCGCAAAATTTCGAAGTTGGCGCATTCGGATTGTTCCCGAGCCTGTTCCCCGGCCGCGATCACAGCACGGGCAAGACCGACAATTACGCGGATTTCGGTGTCGACGCCTCCTACCAGTACACAGGCGACGGCGAAAACATTTTCACCGCCAATCTGCGCTACATCCACGAAGCGCAAGATCTCGCCGCGACGGCGGCGCTTGGCGGCGTGCTCACCAAAAACCTCGAACTGAACGAGCTAAACGCCAATGCTTCCTACTACTACGAAAACACGGTCGGTTTCTCGGCGGGGATATTTTCAGTCGGGGGCGACAGCGATCCATTGCTGTACGCGGACAGCCGCACCTTCAGTCCGGACAGCAACGGCCTCATCTTCCAGGCCGATGTGACACCCTTCGGGGGAAACGATCCGCCGCTTGGGGCGCGCATCAATCTCCGGCTTGGCCTGCAATACGTGGTGTTCAACAAATTCAATGGCGCAAGCACCAACTTCGACGGCGATGGGCACAACGCCTCCGACAACAACACGCTGAGGATTTTTCTGTGGACCGCGTTCTGAGCTCGCCGCCCGAATCAAACCTCTAGGCAATAAGCCGCAGTGTCGCCGCGTCCTGTTCGCCACTGAAGAATTTTTCCAGAACTTCGCGAAAGAGCGCGTCGTCCGGCGCGGCGCAGGCGAACAAGGTCATCGACGAGTGGAGCTTCACATTGTCGGGGCAGCCGAAAATCTCGCCTGCGTCGTTCGATTCCAGATGCAGCAACAACCTGCAGCATTCTCTCAAGCGTGGGCCCAGCACCGGGTGCGCCGCATAGGCGCGCGCCTCCGCCCGCGAGGCGATGCCGAACCGCTCCGCCGTGCTGCTGCGCCCCAGTCCGCGCATCTGCGGGAAGATGAACCACATCCAGTGCGTCTGTTTGCGGCCGGCCCGCAGCTCCGCGCAAACCTGCCCATACACCGCCTGTTGGGCCTCCAAGAACCGCTCCAAATTGTAGGTATCTGCCGCCTTCATCATTGCTTGGACAGCCGCGTGCGCCACTCGTTGACCACCAGGGCGACGGTCAAGGTGTCGAACAGCGCGAAGGCGAACAGCCAGGGCGACCAGTGCGCGGCGAGCTTCACGCCCATGAAGCCGATGAAGCCCAGCAGCACAACAACAGAAACCGGAAATATCCACATATGTTCGATAAAGAGATTGATCACGAGGCCGATCTTCAGCAGGCCATGGCACAACAAGTAGATGATCGCAAAGCGATGCGGGCCATGGGTCAGATGATAGGCGCCATGGCGGATCGCATGGATGGTGTGGCTGCCCGGGTGCCGCGCCAGCTCCGGCGCCGTTGCCCAAACCGCGAAACGATAGAGCTCGTGCGAGCCCAAAGCGGCGATGAGCACGCCCGCGACAAATTCGATCAGCCCATCGATTCCTTTGATGGCAATGGCGACCAGATAGGCGAGGTGGAGCGCTGAACCACGTGCGGGCATCGCGGGAAAGGCAGCGGACATTCCGTCATCAAACGCGCATCGCATTCATTCGGCAAGCGAAGCAATAACGTTATCGATATCCGCCGTACCGGAACACCGGCGCCACGGAGCCGTTGATAAATTGTCCGCCACCGAAACGGCGGCAGCCTGCGCCAGCGCTCTCACAAAAGGCAACAACAACAACATTGGAGAGAGAACCATGAACAGAAACAACCAGCAAGGCACGGGACGGCATTCGCACAAGAGCAGCGAAGAGCCGTATCATCATACCAGGGAAAACCAGAGCGGCTCATCGCAGCATGCATCCGGATCGCGCAAGGACGATTCCGGCATGCATGCGTCGGATTCGTCCGGCGGCGGCTCGGATATGCGCTCGCGCGAGTACAAGGACGCGCAGGGCAACGTCCATCATCACACGAAGACATACGAACGGCAGCACGGGAAGAAGTAGCGAGCTGCTTGCGGCCGGCGGGAGCGGAGTGCGCGCCCGCCGGTTCTGCAAGAGCTGGATCGGTTAGTTGCTGCCCTTTACGGAAAACGCGACGCCGGGCGCGGCCTGGAACACATGCCACTGATTGTCCGAGTAAGAAGCGAGGGTCGCCTGATCCACCTGATCGGCATCGCTTTCGTTCCAGCCGTCTACCGTATCGGTTTCACTATCGTTGGTGCTCAGCATAACCCAGTACTGCTGACCGCCGCTGAGCGGGATGCCCGTGCGGGATGAGACTTGCAGCACGGTACAGCACGTACCGAAGATCGGCAGGCTCGAGAGATTCCAGGTTTTCAATGCATTGCCGGGCACGCCGTGATCGTCCTTGTTCAGGCTGATAACGATACCGTTCGTCCCTTGAGACCAACCCGCGCCGACCTGAATTTTGGTGACGGTATGATCTGCGTCCGGGATAAAGGCAGCCGCGATCCATTGTTCTCCGGCGCCGGAGTCCCGTCCCATAATGTTGTAACCAGAGCAGCACCAATACTCGCCTTTCCGGTATTTGCTGGCCAGATTGCTGAAAATCGTGACCTGACCCGGAACATCGCTGGGCATCGGTGTGAACGAAAGCGCCGGTTCCGGAATGACGATTTTCTTCGCATGCGTCCCATTCATGAGAATGCCGCGCGACGGCCCACTGCTTGCAGCACTTACAGCTCCGCCGCTCACCAGAAGCGCCAGCGCCAAAGCAATCGCCATATTGAAGTTGCTCATTTCCGCCTCTCTCGTTGACACCTTCCGAGCCTGCAACCGAAGCATCCCGCGTGCAATCGCCTTCACACGAATTGAAACGGCCAGCTATTCTTGCGCCACGGGTCCAGCTTCAGCGGTTGCGTCATGGCCGGCGCGGCGCGCGTGGGACAGTTCGGCACCTCGCACACGCGGCAGGCAACGCCCGTGGGCACGGCACTCTGCGCATTCACCAGATTGAGCGCATCGCCATACACGACCGACGGCGCGTGGCTTACGTCGCAACCGATGCACAGCGCCACGCGCCGGCCGGGGAACGGGTGCCGTGTCCGCACGCTCTCCAGCGTGCGCGCGATGGTGAGGTAGCGCGCGCCATCCGGCAATCCGATGTGCTGCACAAGCGTTTCGCCAGGGGCAGCGAACGTATCGAACACCCGCCAGCGCGGGCAAATGCCGCCGAAGCGAGAGAACGGAAATCCGCCGGCGGAAATCCGCTTCAGCACATTGCCGGCGTGATCGATGCGCAGGAAAAAGAACGGCACGCCGCGCCGCTCGCTGCGCTGCAAGGTGGTGATGCGATGTGCCACCTGCTCCACGCTGGCCGCAAAACGGCCCGCCAACACATCGAGATCGTAGCGCATGGCGGTGGCCGCGTCGATGAAGCGGCCGTACGGCATCATCAGCGCGCCGGCGAAATAGTTGGCGAGCGCAATACGCAGCAGCTGCGCCACATCCGGTGTGGGGGCCCGCGCTTCAGCGACCAGCCGCTCGAGGTCGTCCGCACAGGTCAACAGCGCGACCTGCGCCGCGGTCTGAAACACGCGGGCGGAGTGCGGCAGCATCTCGGAGAGGAACAGCCGCCGGTTGTGGCGATCGTAGCGGCGCTGTTCGTCTGGCATGGCATGAAGCGGCAGCACGGTGACGCGAATCTGGTGGGCGTCGCGCAGATGCGCACGCAGGGCGGCCAGCAGATCGTCGCCCGCGTTCAGCGAAGCGTGAAAAGCTTCTGCCGCGAGATCGAGCGCAGCAATGTAATTGTTGCGGCCGTGGAAATACTCACGCACCTCTTCCACCGGATAACGGCCGTCCTGCGAGGTTGAAGCGGACGATTCGCCCTCGCCTTCCGCGACCGGCTTCGCCTGCGCCCTGCGGTACGCGCCGTAGAGGGATGAAAAAGCGGAGACGATATCCGGGTAGCCGTTGACCAGATCGGCGAAGACGGTGGCCGACGGCATCTTGCCCAACACGGGATCGGAGAAGATCTCGGTGAGCTCGGCCACCCGCTCGGCCTCGCGGTCGCCATGCAGCTCGCGCAGGTCCAGCTCGTAAATCGCGGCCAGTTTGAGGACGAGCTGGGTGGTGAGCGGGCGCTGATTGCGCTCGACCAGATTGAGGTAGCTGGCAGAAATTCCGAGGTCGCGGGCCATCGCGCTCTGGCTGAGTCCCAGCGATAGCCGCAGATGGCGCACGCGTGGACCCGCGAAAACCTTTCGTTCGCCTGCTTCCCGCCGCCTCGCTTGCTCAACAACAGCTATGACAACCCTGCCGCTTGTTCTGTCACAATCGTGACAATTCAACTATTTTGTTGCGGCACAATCATTGATCGGAACGCTTCATTTGTAAAGACTGTTACAGACGCGGAGTGAGCACGTGCAGCAGAACCTGAAAGTCACCGCCCCATATGAGGTTCCCGGCCAGGGCGCCGTGCTGACCGCAGAGGCGCTTGGCTTTCTTGCCGCGTTGCACCGCCGATTCGATAGCCGGCGCCGCAGCCTTCTGAGCGCGCGCGCCGGCCGGCAATGCCGTTTGGATGCGGGAACGGAACAACTCGGTTTCCTGCCGGAGACCGCTGCCGTCCGTGAGGAGGATTGGAGAATTGCAACCCCGCCAGCCGATCTGCTTGACCGCCGCGTCGAGATCACCGGGCCGGTAACCGCGAAAATGATCATCAACGCGCTGAACTCCGGTGCGAATTGCTTCATGGCGGATTTCGAGGATTCGAATTCCCCGACGTGGGCGAACACCATCGAAGGCCAGGCCAATCTCATTGCCGCGGTGCGGCGGACGCTGACATACG
>JAICVV010000197.1 GCA_025935155.1 Alphaproteobacteria bacterium | reverse complement strand
CTTCATCAGCACGGAGGTGCGGCGGTCGATAAAGCGCTGCGTCAGCCGCTCGTGCAGCGCATCGGAGAGGCGATCCTCGATGGCGCGCGTGGTTTCCTGCCAATGCGCCGCATCGCGCACCCAGCCCGGGCGGTGCGCCGCGTAAGTCCAGGTGCGGATTTGCGCGAGCCGCCCGGAGAGCGTGGCGACATCGCCTTCGATTTGATCGAGGCGGGAGACCTGCCGCGCCAGCCAGTCTTCCGGTAGCGCGCCGTGCTCGCTCATCAGATGGCGATAGATCTGCTCCACCAGCTTCACGTGCTCGTCCGGCGAGAGCTTGCGGAAATCGGGCAGCTGGCAGGCATCCCATAACATCTTCACCGCCGCAGGCGCAGTGGCTATCGCGCGAATCTCGTCGTGCGCAGTGAGGATGCGCAGCGAGACGAAATCCATCGCTGGCCGCGCTTTGACGAGACCCCGCGTGGGCGGCGGCTCGTCCAGCGCATCGAGGAGCGCATCGAGGGAGCGGAACGCCAGCGCGGAGTTGCGATATTGCAGCACCCGCACCGGCTCGTAGCGGTGGCTCTCGACGCGGGCGACGACTTCTTCTTCCAGTGGTTCCGCTTCCGCCGTGACACCGAAGGTGCCGTCGTTCATGTGGCGGCCGGCCCGGCCGGCGATCTGGCCGATCTCTTCCGGCTTCAGCGCGCGAACGCCGATGCCGTCGAACTTCTCCAGCGCGGAGAACGCCACGTGATCGACATCCATGTTGATGCCCATGCCGATGGCATCCGTGGCCACCAGGAAATCGACATCGCCGGATTGGTAGAGCGCCACCTGCGCATTGCGCGTGCGGGGAGAGAGCGCGCCCAGCACCACGGCCGCGCCGCCGCGCTGCCGGCGGACAACGTCTGCAAGTCCGTAAACATCGTCCGACGAGAACGCCACGATCGCCGAGCGGCGGGGCAGACGGGTGAGTTTCTTCGCGCCGGTGTAGGCGAGATCGGAAAACCGCGGCCGCGTGATGAAATGCGCCTGCGGCACGAAGCGCTGGATGGCGCCGCGCATGGTTTCGGCGCCGAGGAACATCGTTTCTTCCTCGCCGCGCGCGTTCAGCAGCCGGTCGGTGAAGACGTGGCCGCGCTCGGGATCGGCGCAGAGTTGGATTTCGTCAACCGCCACGAAGGCAGTGCGCAGGTCGAGCGGCATGGCTTCCACGGTGCAGACGAAATACTTCGCCTCCGCCGGCACGATCTTTTCTTCACCTGTGATGAGCGCGGTGGCGTTCGCGCCCTTCACCCGCGCGATGCGGTCATAGACCTCGCGGGCCAGCAGGCGCAGGGGCAGCCCGATCATGCCGGAGCGGTGCGCCAGCATCCGCTCGATGGCGAAATGGGTTTTGCCGGTGTTGGTGGGGCCAAGGACGGCGGAAATGCGGCTGAAGCTCTCGGGCCTCACCGCCCCGCCGGACACACGCGCAACTTTCATGATGAGCCTAATATGGCGTTTCCTGTGCTGACCGCAATTCCGCGGGCAAAGGGGCTGTGGCAGATTTGGCGGCAGCTGGGGCGCCGATATGAGTTCCCTGCCCTTGTTGACTTTCCGATTTCGCCGGATAGGTTGCCGCCCCTTCAAGATGTTTCAAGGAATTTCCGATGGCAAAGCCGACCACGGCCAAAATCCGGCTCAACAGCTCCGGCGATACGGGTTTCTTTTATGTAACTAAGAAGAATACCCGCACCATGACGGAAAAGTTCTCGGTCAAAAAATACGATCCGGTGCTGCGCAAGCACGTGGAATTCAAGGAAGGCAAGATAAAGTAGGTTGCCTTCCGGCTGCCCGCTTGTGGCAAATTCAAAAAGCCCCGCGATGCTGTGGGGCTTTTTTGTTGCCCCTCAGCGGGACTTCTCGCGTTCTACCCGGACGAGAAAATCGCCGACATATTCCAGGTAAACTGGCACCAGCGCGTCGGTGAAATCGTGCGCCATGCCAGGCACGATCACGAGTTCGCTTCCAGCAATGGAAGCGGCCGTGTCTTTGCCCGCCTCCACCGGTATCAGGGGATCGTCGGCGCCGTGGATCACCAGAGCCGGCACTCGCACCGCCTTCAGCATTTCGTTGCGAGGCTCACTGGCCAGAATCGCCACCAGTTGCCGGGCGGGCGCCTCTCCGTCATAGGGCGCGCGGTCCACTTCGCGTTCGAGCACGGCGGTTAGCTCCGCATCGGTTGGACGGAAACCGGGGCTGCCGATCGCAGCCCAGATTCTTCGTCCCTGCGCCACACGATCCTCGCGCGAGGTGCTGGCTGGCGGCGTGGTGAGCACAGCCATGACCTCCGGCCTGCCCTGCGGAAGATCGCGGCGGCCGGTGGTTGACATGATCGACACCAGGCTGCGCGTACGGTTGGCGTACTTTACGGCGACGATCTGCGCGATCATTCCACCCATCGAGGCGCCAATAATATGCGCGCTCTCTATACCAAGCGCATCCATCAGGCCGATCGTATCGGCCGCCATATCGTCCAGGGTGTAAGGCGTCTCCACTTTCTGGCCCATTGCCGCCTTCATGAACGCTTCGCCGATGTTCGGGACCCCGAGCTGCGAAAGGTGAGTGGAAAGACCGACGTCGCGATTGTCGAAGCGGATAACGCGAAAGCCGCGCCGCGCCAGGCCCTGGCACAGCGCAACCGGCCATAGCGTCATCTGCGCCGCATAACCCATAATAAGAATAACGGCTGGATCGCTCCTGCGGCCGAAACTTTCGTACTCGATGTCGATCCCATTGGCACGCGCTTGCGGCATGTCCCGTCTCTTGTGGTCGGGTTTGCTTCTGTCCCTCTAATAACTCGCGAACGGCATCTGACAAGGCCGCTGCGAATGGGACCTGCCATAGTTAACAGGTCCATCCAGTTCCCAGTCTTCGGACGGCTGCTGACATGCAGCATGGGCGCCCGTTCACCATATCTTGGGCTATCTTTTGCGTTCGCCACCCACAGTTGCGATCCTTCAAATTTGAGCAAAATTGCGCGAGTGCATGGCAATCGACCGCAACAAATTACGCTGGAACGGCTGGGGATGGGCCAGTCACCCAGACACCTTTCCGACACGGAGTGGCGTGTGGCCGTGGTTGGCTTCCGAATTGGGAATGCCGAGCCTGCTCGCCACGCCGGCGCGGCCGCTCGAAGATGTCTGGCTCACCCCGTCGAGATTGACAGCCGCCGACCGGCGCATTCTGGGCCGCCTGCTGGACAGCGAGGCGGTGCGCGATGACAAGTTCGAGCGTGCCTCTCACGCCGGCGGCCGCAGCTATCGGGATCTGCTTCGGTTGCGTGGTGGCGATCTCGGCGATGCGCCGGATGCCGTTGTCTATCCTCGCTCTCATCTGGATGTGCTGACGCTGTTGGCGTTCGCTTCCGAGCGCTCGATTGCTGTCGTCCCCTATGGCGGTGGAACGAGCGCGGCCGGCGCCATCGCGCCACCCCGCTTGGCTCACAACGGCGTGCTCACGGTCGATTTGTCCGCCATGCACCGGATCGAAAATGTCGATGCGCAATCCCTCACGGTTTCGGCGCAGGCCGGCATCTTCGGTCCGGCGCTGGAACAGACATTATCGGCGCGCGGCCTCACTTTGGGACATTTCCCACAATCCTTTGAATTCTCAACTCTCGGTGGATGGATTGCGCATGGCGGCGCCGGCCAATTGTCCGACCGCTACGGTGGACCGGAGGATTGGCTGACTAGCGTGGAGGTCGCTACGCCACGCGGCATGCTGCGCGACAGCGATTTCCCAGCAAGCGCAACCGGGCCGCGAATGACGGATCTGATGATCGGTTCGGAGGGCGCGTTCGGCATCATCACCCGCGCCACGGTGCGTCTGCATCGCGCAGCGGAAGCAACAACGGGCCGCGCCTATTTCTTCCGCAACTTCGCCAGCGGGGTGGCGGCCATTCGCGATGCGATGCAGAGCTGCCTCCAGATTGCCATGTTAAGATTGTCAGACGCGGAAGAAACCAAGTTCCAGCGCGCGCTCGACAGGCTTGGCGATAGCCCCTCAATTCTGCAGCGCGCATCCGCCGCGATCCTCAATTCGTGGCGCTACGATCAACCCTGTCTGCTGCTGGCGGCCTTCGAGGGCGCGGCGAACAGCGTGCAATTGTCGAAGAAAACCTTCAGCGCTATTGCGCGGGAACACGGCGCGTTGCGGCTGGGCTCCGGCCCGGTGCGGCGCTGGCAGCAGAGCCGCTTCAGCGGCCCCTATCTGCGCGACACGATGCTGGATCGCGGTCTTGGCATCGACACCCTGGAAACCGCAACAAGCTGGTCGAATCTGCAGACCCTCTATGATGGCGTGAAGACGGCGCTCGAGCACGCTATCGCGCAGACGGTGCCGCGGCCCTTGGCGCACGGCATCGTCATGTGCCACATGGGGCATTCCTGGGCCGATGGCGCGGCCCTCCATTTTACCTACGTTTTTCCTCGCGCGCTTGGCGAGGAATTGGGGCAAGCGGAGGCGATCGGGCGCGCGGCATTAGACGCCGCACGTGCGAACGGTGGCACGATCAAGCATCGTTATGGCGCCGGTGCAGATCACCCGCCGTGCTACGCGCAGGAGAAAGACGAACTTGCTCTCGATGTGATGCGAGCGATCAAGAACACTCTCGATCCTCAAGGTATTCTCAATCCGGGCAAGCTCATGCCGCCGTGAGCGCCACCTTCAGCGCGGCGGCGGCAGAACCCAGCGCCTCTGCCGCTTGCGGCAGCACGGCCTGGAGACAAATAAAATCGTGGACCATG
>JAICVV010000077.1 GCA_025935155.1 Alphaproteobacteria bacterium | reverse complement strand
TATCAGGCGATCGAATACGCCATCGCGCACAGGCTTCATCGTGTGGAAGCCGGAGCCCAGGGCGAGCACAAGCTGCTGCGGGGGTATGCGCCCGTGCCAACCTATTCTGCCCATTATATCGCGCACGCCGGTCTGCGCCGCGCTGTGGCGGATTACCTCAAGGCCGAACGCTTGGCTGTGGCGGAGAACATGGAGATCCTCGCCGGACACGGGCCTTATCGAAAAGCGTAATGACCGCCACAAGAGCAGGTTCGATCTCTTCTGCACGGCAGACGTGAACGCCGCCGTCCGGTGAGGAGGCGCATGCACGCTATAGAGGAAGCGTCATCAGGTCCTGTCCAACGATAATCTTGCCGGCGTACGTACTGCGTACACCGCGCTCCCACGTTTCCGGCGGCAGCGCCTTGTCATCGGCCGGTACAAAGTGATTGAGAACGACGGCTTTTGCTCCCGCTTTCGCAGCAATCCGCCCGACGTTTTCGGGAGTCGTGTGATGCGAAAGAATGCTCGCCTTTAGCCGGGCACGGTCCACGTTTGGCCGGTTGCTCAGAAGCGTGCCAAGCGCAGCCGGATAAACAACTTCGTGGACGAGGTAGTCGGCATTTTTCGCAAAGGTAGCAAGGGGCGGAAAATAAGCGGTGTCCCCGGAGAAGACGACAACCTTGCTGCCCAACTCGAACCGAAGCGCATAGCTTTCCGTGACCGGCGGATGAAAAACCCGAAGCGACGTTACCTTCACATCGCCGCGCGCGAACACGAGCCCTTCGCCGAATTCGTGTGCGATCACGAGCCTGCGGAGGTCCGGCCTGCCCTCGTCAGCGATCCTCGTTTCAATGTCGAAAATATTCGACTCCCAATAGGCCCTTAGCAGGGCGTCGAGGCCTTTGGGACCAAAGACGTCGACCGGTCCGGTCAGTCCCGAAGCCCATGCGTTATAAAGCATTGGGCCAAGATCGAGATTGTGATCGGAATGATGATGCGTGATGAAAATATAGCGCAGCGCGCGAAGAGGGATGCCGGCCTCTATCAGCTTTAACGAGGCGCCGTAACCCGCATCAATAACGTACGGAACGCCTTTGTAAACGATCAGATTAGACGAGGGCGTTGGCCTGTAGCCGGTAATGGCGGGGCCCCCGCGTGTACCGAGCAGAACAAGCCGATCGGACCCAAGCTGGCTGGCCGGTCGATGGGCAAATGCGCGATCCCCCAGCAACGCCAAACACGAAGCTGCCGAAGCTGTGGCGAAGCCCCTGCGACTCCAGGACGTGAATTGGTCCGCGCTCATTCTCGCGGCATCATGCCGTCCGGCGGCATACCCCGCCAGATGGCTTCTGCCCTGGATCAGCCGATGGACATTCAACGAAAACCGGCCATCGTCCAGACTTCCCAGGGCGGATTCATTTTCGCAAAACCGTTTGAAGCGGCTAAAACGCGTGCATCAGGCAGGATGAAGTCCCTATCGATTCGGCGGTGCAACGATGGCTTACGACACGAACAATGTTTTCGCCAAAATTCTGCGCGGTGAGTTGCCCTGCGTGAAGGTCTATGAGGATGAGCACACGTTGGCTCTGATGGACATCATGCCCAGTGTGGAAGGCCACACGTTGGTCATCCCCAAAGCGCCCGCGGAAGAGATCGGCGACTTGTCAGCCGAAGATGTCTCGGCACTCATGCTAACGGTCCAAAAGATTGCAAGGGCGGTGAAGCGTGGGTTCAACTGCTCCGGCGTGATGCTGGTGCAGCTGAACGGCGCCGGAGCCGGACAAAGCATTCCGCATGTGCATTTTCACATTCTGCCGCGGGAGACAGGGCTTGAACTGGAACTGCATGGCCGGGCCATACGAAAGCCGGAGGAACTGGAGCCCAGCGCCGCCAAAATCCGCGCCGCACTATGATGTGGAGCACAGGATTGGACCTTTTCAGGGCATCCCGTTCCTGATTAGCTTCGGGGGCAACGAAGGGGTTGGTCCGATGTTCAAGATAATGTGGGCGACGCTTTTTGCGCTTGCCGTCTCGCTCGGCGCGCAGGCGCCCTCTTATGCGGGTAACGCCATCAATGGCGCCGATTACTGCGTGCAGACGGGCGGCGTCGTGCAGACGCGTCTCCCGGCATATAACACAAATGGTGGCGATCCGCTCATTCTTTCCGGGCACGCGGACTTTTGCCAGTACACCTCGCAGGACGATGGCAGCCAGATCAACGTGCTGCTCAAGACTCTGAAAACGAAGCAGCCGACGTTAGCCGCGCTGGCCTATTACGCCCAGGTGCAGCCCGGCAACTGCAACGGCAATCCTGGTTCGTGCTACTGCACGTTACTCGGCGGGACGGATCTCTTTGGAGGAATCAATGCGGCCGGCGGCGGCTGGGTGCTGGAAAGCGATCCCAATGACGTGCTGGAGACCTGCATCTTCCCGGACCTGTCCTCGATCGATTCCTGGGGACTTCTGTATCACTCCCAGAACATCGTTCGCGGGATCGATCTCTCGACCGTGCTTCGGTACCAGAACCCGAACAATCCGGCGCAGGGCAAACAGAGGCCGCTCGCGCATAGCTAGGCAGGGCTTAAGGCGTCAGCTGCTCGTCGATTCGAGCAGCTGACGCCTTTGCTTCGTACTCCAACTAAGTCAGCTAAACGTTTTCTTCAGCCTTGGGCTTTTTCGGCGGAGGCAGAGCCTTGGGGGCGCGGCGGGCGGCGGCGTCGGCATCGGTGACGAACTCAAACACCAGCTTGTCGGCATCGCGGTCCAGTAGCACACGCACCGTGCCGCCGTTCTTCAGTTTGCCGAACAGGATTTCGTCCGCCAGCGGCTTCTTGATGCTGTCCTGAATGACCCGCGCAAGCGGGCGGGCGCCGAACGCATCGTCATAGCCCTTCTCGCCCAGCCAGCGCGTGGCTTCCGGCGTGAGATCGAAGGTCACGTCACGGTCGGTAAGCTGCGCTTCCAGCTCCAGCACAAACTTTTCCACCACGCGGTCGATGGTATCGCGACCGAGCGGCGCAAAACCGATGGTGGCGTCCAGCCGGTTGCGGAACTCCGGCGTGAACAGCTTCTTGATCGCCTCTTCGTCCTCGCCCGTCCGCTTGCCGCGGCCGAAACCGATGGCTTCCCTGGCAGCATCGGAGGCGCCCGCATTGGTGGTCATAATGAGCACCACATTGCGGAAATCGATCTTCTTGCCGTTGTGGTCGGTCAGCTTGCCGTGATCCATCACCTGCAACAGGATATTGAACAGATCCTGGTGCGCCTTCTCGATTTCATCGAGCAGCAGCACGCAATGGGGATGCTGGTCCACGCCGTCGGTGAGCAAGCCACCTTGGTCGAAGCCGACATAGCCCGGCGGCGCGCCGATCAGGCGGCTCACTGTGTGGCGCTCCATGTATTCGCTCATGTCGAAGCGCAGGAGCTCCACGCCCATGATGCTCGCGAGCTGCTTGGCCACTTCCGTTTTGCCCACTCCAGTTGGCCCGGAAAACAGGTAGCTGCCGATCGGCTTCTCCGCCTGGCGCAAACCGGCCCGCGCCAGTTTAATGGCGGAGGCGAGCGCGTGAATGGCATCGTCCTGCCCGTACACCACGCGCTTCAGATCGCCTTCCAGATTCCGCAGCTGCTCGGCATCGGATTTGGACACGGATTTCGGTGGAATACGCGCCATCTTCGCGATGACCTCTTCCACCTCCTTCACCCCGATGACCTTCCTGCGGCGCGATTCCGGCAGCAGCATCTGCGAAGCGCCAGTTTCGTCGATCACATCGATGGCCTTGTCCGGCAGCTTGCGGTCGTTGATGTATTTGGCCGACAACTCGACGGCGGTTTTCACGGCCTCAGCCGTGTAGCGGACCTTGTGGTATTCCTCGAAATACGGCTTCAGCCCTTTCAGGATCTTGATCGTGTCCGGAATCGTGGGCTCCGCCACGTCAATCTTCTGGAAGCGGCGCACCAGCGCCCGATCTTTTTCGAAATACTGGCGATATTCCTTATAGGTGGTCGAGCCGATGCAGCGCAGCAGGCCCGCCTGCAACGCCGGTTTCAACAGATTGGACGCATCCATCGCGCCGCCGCTGGTCGCGCCCGCGCCAATCACGGTATGGATTTCGTCGATGAACAGGATGGCACCCTTGATGCCTTCCAGTTCCTTCACCACGGATTTCAAACGCTCTTCAAAATCGCCGCGATAGCGGGTGCCCGCGATCAGTGCGCCCATGTCAAGCGCGTAGATGGTGGACTCGCGCAGCACTTCCGGCACCTCGTGCTTGACGATTTTGCGCGCAAGGCCTTCGGCGATGGCCGTCTTGCCCACGCCTGGGTCGCCAACGAACAGTGGATTGTTCTTCTGGCGGCGGCAGAGGATCTGGATGGTGCGCTGCACTTCCGCATCGCGTCCGATCAGGGGATCGATGCGGCCAGCTTTTGCCTTTTCGTTCAGGTTCACGCAGTACGCTTCCAGCGCTTCAGTGCCTTGCTTGTTCTGCTTTTCGCCGGCTTCCTCATCTTCATCCGAACCGCGCGCGGTTTTCTGCTGGCTCATTCCCGGGCGCTTGGCGATCCCGTGACTGATGTAGGACACGGCATCGAGCCGCGTCATGTTCTGCTCCTGCAGGAAAAACACCGCGTGGCTTTCGCGCTCGGTGAACAGCGCCACCAGAAGGTTCGCGCCGGTTACTTCATCGCGGCCGGAATTCTGCACATGCAGAACCGCCCGCTGCACGACACGCTGGAAACCGGTGGTGGGCTTGGCGTCCTCGCCATCCTCGATTACCAGGGTGACGAGTTCTTCATCCACGTATTTGCGCAGCGCCGTTCGCAGCGCGTCGAGATGGACGTTGCAGGCCTTCATCACCTGCTGCGCATCGCCATCGTCGATCAGCGCCAGCAGCAGATGTTCCAGCGTGGCGTATTCGTGGTGGCGGTCGCTCGCCAGCTTGATGGCGCGATGCAGGGCCTGTTCGAGACTACGCGAGAGAGACGGCATACGCGGACGCTACTCTTTTTCCATGGTACACTGCAAAGGATGTTGATGGCGGCGGGCAAATTCAATGACTTGCGCCACTTTGGTTTCCGCCACCTCGTAGGTGAACACCCCGCAAATCCCGACGCCGTGACGGTGCACATGCAGCATGATCTGCACCGCCTCGTCCCGTCCCTTGTTGAAGAACCGCTCAAGAATATGAACGACGAACTCCATTGGCGTGTAGTCGTCGTTCAGCAGCAAAACTTTGTAGAGACTCGGCTTCTTCGTTTTCGGGCGCGTTTTGGTGGCGACACCGGTGCCGGTGCCGTCGGTCTGGCCCGCTTTGTCGTCGCGCCTGTCTCTCATCGGATGCGCAGTATAAGCACGAAAATGCGTGCCTCCCTAGTATGATCGACGGGGTGACATGACGCGCTCGCGCAAGCTTGAGGCTTAAGACAGTCTGATAATCTGTGCGGCGCGCTTGTTCCGATATATGTGCTGCGCCGCAAAGCGAAAGGGCCCGGGAATAATCCCGAGCCCTTTCTGAACCGTTCCGCAATTGGGGGAGGAGCCGCGGAACGATCTTGTTTGTATCGACTAGGCCGCGCGCGCGGTCTGCACGGCTTCAGCCCAGGCCTGAATGCGGCCCTGCAGCGGCTCGAACGTCTCCTTGGAGGCGGAGAGAACGATTTCGTTGAACCGGTTAATCTGGCCCACATACGTATCGAACGCGCTCTTGGCAAAATCGCTCTGGATTTCGAACGCCTCGTGCACCGACTTTGCGCCGAGCACAGCCTTGGTCGTCGCGATCGTGTCTTCGACGGACTGCTTCGAGAACAGATACATCTCGTTCTGAAGCGCCTCGACGCCCTTGCCGGCGGCGTTGGCAGCCTTCAGATACGCCTCGACGTTTTCCTTGCCGAAGCCCAGCACCCGGTCATAGCCTTTGACGGCCTTTTCAAAGCCGTTCTTGAAGGCTTCCGCGCCGTTCTTCGCCGCTGTTTCGGCCGAATCCTTGAAAGTCTCGCCGGCCGTTTTCGTCTTCGTTGCCATTGGATGGTCCTTTTCCAAGAGCACCGCCGGGCCGGCACCATGCGACCCTGTTGCAGTGCAACATAAATGTATATGCAGCGCAGCATCTTCACTGTCAAGGGGGCCGGGAGACGATTGGCCCCGCTTGTGCATTTCCTTGGCGCACAACCGCAGCAAATCAGCCGCTCACCAAATCGTTAACCAATGGTAAATGCCTGTAGGATCAGGTGATTCCGGCCGGAGAGGGTTGCAAGTGCCCCATTTTGATCGCATTGTGATTCCCAAGAGGTTTCGCAAATCGCTTGGTCCGGGTGTTTGGGTATGATGCGACGGCTAGACGCCAGTGAAAGCCGTTGGCGCCAGAGCTTGTGCCTGGCCGCCTCGGTTCTTCTGGGGATCGCCTTCGGACAGCCTGCCCTCGCCCGCTCTCACCATCACCACGCAGTGCATACCTCGGCCCATCGGGCGCGCACTACGTCGCACCGGCCGCGCGGAAGCTGGCATGCTCCGGCCCGCCACGCCAGCCGCGGTTGGGCACGAACAGTAAGTTGGGGCCCGACCGATCCCGCCAAGGATGCCGAACTGGTGGAAGACGGCCGGACCGGACGAATCCTTTTCGCCCGTAATGCGGATGCGCAACGGCATCCGGCTTCGCTTACCAAGATGATGACGCTCTACATGCTGTTCGAGGCCCTGCGAAAGGGCCAGGTCAACATGAACACGCCCATCTACATTTCACAGCACGCGGCCTGGCAGAAGCCGACCAAGCTCGGGCTGCCAGCCGGCGATTCGCTGCCGGTAGACATGGCCATCCGTTCCGCAGTGGTGATATCGGCCAACGATATTGCCGTGGCGATCGCAGAGGCCCTGGGCGGCACGGAATCGCATTTCGCCGAGCTGATGACGCAAAAGGCGCACGAACTCGGCATGCGCAACACCTTTTATCACAACGCATCGGGCTTGCCGGATGATCGTCAGATCACCACTGCGTTCGATCTCGGAATTCTCGCGCATCATCTGGCGTACGATTTCCCACAGTATTTCCATTATTTCTCGTTGCCGGGCTTTACCTTTCGCGGCCGCGTGCACATGGGGCACGACAATCTGCTCGGGCGTTACGCGGGCGCAGACGGCATCAAAACCGGCTATACGAACGGGTCCGGATTTAATCTGGTTTCTTCCGTGGTGCGAGGCGGCGTGCATGTGATCGGCATCGTGATGGGCGGCTACTCGGCCCATCGCCGCGACCTGGAGATGATGCGGCTTCTTGACCAAACCTTCGCGGAGATCAACGCCCAGCCCAACTTGGTGGCGCGCGCAGAAGTGCCATGGCAGAATATGGCGATCGCTTCGAATGCCGCGCCGGTTGTTGCGGGCTTCCAGTTCGGAACCAGCCAGCCAGTCGATATGCGGCCTTACGCGGCGGCCGCCCCAAGCGGCGGCGAAATGGACGAAGACGCCGCCGAATCGCGGCCGGACGACGACGAGATCGCTAAAATCATCACGGCGGCGCCGAAGCCGCAGATCGGTCCGCAGCAGCAACGTCCGGCTGTTACACCTGCTCCGAAGCCGCAGGCGAATCTGGCAATAATCAATGCCCCTGCGCAGGTGAATTTTCCAAAGGTCCAGCCTTCGCCGCCAGCGGCGAAAATGCCCAACATCACCCCGTTGCCTCGCGACAACGCTGTTCCGGTCTCGCTGGCGTCGCTGCAGCCCCAATCGTTTCCCCAGGTCGCGCCAACGCCCCGCGGCAACGCAATCGACGAATCGCGATCGCTGGAACCGAAGCCGGCCTCCGGCTCACTGGTTGCGAATTTCGCCAACGCCGCATCTGGCGCCGAGCGTGACTGGACCGTCCAGATTGGCGCCTTTAACGACGTGCCGACCGCCCGCGCCGAGCTTGCAGCCTACGCTGAAAAATCCGCCGAGAAGCTCGGGCAGGCCCAGCGGATCATCGTGCCCTATGCCGGCAGCGGCGGCAAAACCATGTACCGCGCCCGTTTCGGCAAATTTGCAGAAGCCGAGGCGCGTGCCATCTGCATCACCCTGACTCACGAGGGCCATAGCTGCTTCGCGTCGAGCCTGGCGCATTAGCCGAGCAG
>JAICVV010000066.1 GCA_025935155.1 Alphaproteobacteria bacterium | reverse complement strand
TTGCCGTTTGGAACGAAGCAGATGTCCTGGCTGTCTGGCTTGTCCGCAACCGCAAGCCCGAGCTCCAAGGCACTCGCGCGCACGTCGCTTTTCTCCATGGCGCCTAACGGGAAGCGGAGAAACGATAACTGCTCACGCGTGGTACGAAAGAGAAAGTAGCTCTGGTCGCGGCTGACATCCGCCGCCACATGAAGCTCGGGACCTTCTGTACCATTCACCCGCCGCACATAATGGCCGGTCGCCAGCGCATCGGCACCGAGATTTTGGGCCAATGTCAGCAGGTCGGCAAACTTCACCCGCTCGTTGCAGCGCACGCAAGGTATGGGCGTTTCGCCACGCGCATACGACGCGGCAAAATCCTCGATCACCGCCTTACGGAACCGCGCCTCGTAATCGAGCACGTAATGCGGAATGCCGAGCTGCTCCGCCACGCGGCGCGCGTCGTGAATGTCCTGGCCCGCGCAGCAGGCGCCCTTCTTCCGGATCGCCGCGCCATGATCGTAAAGCTGAAGCGTAACGCCAATCACTTCATGACCGGCGCGCGCCATCAGCGCGGCGGTGACCGAGGAGTCCACGCCGCCCGACATGGCGACAACCACACGCTTCCTGGATTCTGCGTTCATCTTTGGGGCGTATAGGACCGCATACTGCCGGGCGCAAGTTGGAGCAGAAACACAAGAATGCTCCACGCAAGGCCGCTCGCGTTAACCGATCGCTCACTTCGGTTTCGCATCGGCAAAAGTTTTCCCGATTCCGAACATGCAAGCCGGCAAGTTTTTGGTTCTTTTACTCTGCGGCTTTGGGTTTTCTTAAATGCAGGCGGGGTAATGTGTCCCTCAGATACGCGTTGGGGAGCACCCTGTATGATCAGTGAAGAGCGAAGGGGACGAGTGAGCTACGTCATGGGGCCGGACGGAAGCCCACTGACGATGGCCGACTTGCCGCCGCCCGGCACAAGGCGTTGGGTTATTCGCCGCAAAGCAGAAGTGGTGGCGGCCGTGCGGGGCGGCCTGTTGAGTCTTGATGAAGCCTGCCAGCGCTACACCTTGACGGTGGAGGAATTTCTCGGCTGGCAGCGCTCCATCGAGCGTTACGGCCTTGCGGGCTTGCGCGCCACCCGCCTGCAGCAATACCGCAATTAAAGCCATTCTTCGGGCAATCTCGATCAGCCACGCATCGCATTAAGCCGAATTTTACCGGATTGGGACAATCTGTGCGCGAGAAGAACCGCCACAGGGATGTAACGGGGGAATTCGGAAACGCCATGACGCAACTCCGCACGTTCGTTGCGAAGGAGTCCCGTCAGCCACGCGATGCCGTCGGCCGGGCAGAGCTGCTGAGTTTGCTGCGCAGCCATCGCGCGCCGGATGCGGTCACGCATGATCTGGCGAAAGCAGCAGCGGAAAGCGGATTAACCGATCCGTCACTCGCGCTTGCCTGGGCGCTCGACCGGCGCATGAAATCAGCACCGATCGATGTCGCGCAAAACGTGGCGCTGCTGCTGGTTGGCTTGCATGGCAGCGGCAAGACGGCGGTGGCGTCGAAACTCGCCGCGCAAGCGCGTTACGCGTCCCGGCCGGTGAATCTGATCTGTACGGGCACAAGCGTGGCGGGCGCCATTCCGCGCGCGGACGCGCTGGCCAGGGAAATCGATGTGCCTTTCGCTGTGGCGGAAGGAGCCGAGCACCTTGCGAAACTCACCGCCGCGTGCCGCAAGACGAATACGGCTGCTGTGATCGACACCGCGGGTTTCGACTTGCGCAACGGCAAGGCACGTGCGGCATTCTCAGCGCTGGCCCAAATCGAATCTGTTGAGGCTGTGGGTGTTGTTTCCGCGACGGCCGACGCAGAAGAAACGATTGAGACGGTTGCCGCGCTGGCATCTCTTGGGGCGCAGCGGCTGGTGGTCACCGGCGTCGACCTGACCGCGCGCCTCGGGGCTTTGGTGGCGGCAGCAACGAGCGGAACTCCGCTCGCCCACATCACCTGCTCGGCCTATGTCGCCGCAGGGCTCGAAACTGTGACGCCGCTGTCGCTCGCCCGCGCCCTGATCGGCAGCTGCGGCGATGCCGATGCGGCAAGCGCGCAATAGCTTCTGGCCATCGCTGGACCTGAGATTACGGCCAGGTTAGGTTCACTCCATGGGGCTGCTGATTCTTCTCGCCATCGTGGTGCTCGCCGGACTATGGGCCGTCGGCATCTATAACGGTCTGGTTCGACGCAAAAACATTGTCGCGGAGGCGTGGAGCGGCATCGACACCCAACTGAAGCGGCGCGCCGATCTCATTCCCAATCTGGTCGAAACGGTCAAAGGGTATGCCAGCCACGAGCGCGGAACCTTCGACGAACTGGCAAAACTGCGCTCGCAGGCACAGGGGCAAGGCGATATCGGCGCCCGCGCGCAGACGGAACAGGCGATCACCGCAGCCATCGGCCGGATATTTGCCGTTGCGGAAGCCTATCCGCAGTTGCGCGCCAGCGAGAACTTCCAGTCGTTGCAGAAAGATTTGGCCGACGTGGAAGACCAGATTCAGATGGCGCGGCGCTACTACAACGGTGCGGTGCGTGACTTCAACGTGACGATCCAGCAGTTCCCTTCCAATTTCGTGGCGAACTTCGGTGGGTTCACGCCGGCGCCGTTTTTCCAGATCGACGATGCTGCCGACCGCGTGGTACCGAAAGTGTCTTTCGGAACATGATGCTCCGCCGCGCAATCGTTCTCGCGGCGTTTATCGCAACTCTTGCAAGTCCGGCAGCTGCCGAAGAACGCATCACCAGCTACACGAGCAACATCGATGTAGCACGCAATGGCGCCCTCACCGTTACCGAAACCATTTCGGTCATCGCCGAAGGCGAGGCCATCCGCCACGGCATCTATCGCGATTTCCCCACCACCTACACGGATAAACTGGGCCGGCGCGTGCATGTCGGCTTCAACGTTCTGCATGTCACGCGCGATGGGCACGACGAGCCTTACGATCTTTCGTCCATCGACAGCGGCCAGCGCATCAAGATCGGCAGCGCCGATACATACGTGCCGAGCGGCCCCCACAGCTATACCATCGCCTATTCGACCGACCGGCAGATTGGATTCTTCGATAATTACGATGAGCTCTACTGGAACGTAACCGGCAATTTCTGGCAGTTCCCCATCGATCGTGCCGATGCAACGATCAATTTGCCGCCTGGCGCGCGCATCGCCCAATACGCATCTTACACCGGTCCAGCCGGCTCGCGCGCCAACAATGCCCAATGCCAGAAATGGAGCGATCGCATCCTCCATTGCCGGACAACGGCACCGCTGTCTGCCAATGAAGGGCTGACCGTTGCGGTGGGATTTGCGAAAGGCGCCGTGCTTCCACCCACGGCGGCCGAGAAGCGGGCCGCCTTCATTCGCGACAATGCCAGCGCAGTCGTGGCGATAACCGGCGTGCTGATCCTGCTCATCTATTTCAGCGCGGCATGGTTCGAATACGGGCGCGATCCGGCGCGCGGCACCATTATTCCGCTGTTTGCGCCGCCGAAAGATTTCTCGCCGGCGGCTGTGCGTTTCGTGCATCGCATGGGCTACGACCGCAAGGCTTTCGCGGCCGCATTGGTCGATATGGCGGTCAAAGGCTACATGAAAATTGCCGAGGACGATGGCACCTACACCCTGACGCGCACCGGCAAGAGCGGCCACGCCGCGGGCCTCGACGGCGGCGAAGAGAGCATCGGCGGCAAGCTGTTTTCCTCGGCTGACGATTCCATCGAATTGAAACAGACCAATCACACCTCGATCGCAGCCGCCATCTCCGCCCTCAAGATGACGTTGAAGAACGAGTACGAGCGGCAATACTTTGTAACCAATGCGCACTGGTTTGTTGGCGGCTTTGGTATTCTTGTGCTAACCGGCGTGGCCGCTGCGCTCCTCTCAGACAACCCTGGGCCGGCGGCATTCCTGCTGGTTTGGCTCACCGCCTGGTCAGCCGGCACATCTTTTCTGGTGCATCGTGCAACAGACGCCTGGCACGATGTGTTCGCCGGGCCCGGTTCGCGAATTCTGAACACGATCTCCGCTGTGTTCTCGACGGCGTTCGCAGTGCCGTTTCTATTTGCTCTGGCGATCGCCCTTTATCGCTTCGGCACCCTGCTGCCATGGCTGGCAATTGCGGCGCTGATCGTGGGCGGCGCGGCGGCGTACGCGTTCTATCATCTGTTGAAGGCGCCGACTTTGCTCGGCTCGAAAATTCGCGATCAGATCGATGGCTTTCGCATCTATCTGAATACCGCGGAAAAGGACCGGCTGGAGAAACTCAACCCGCCGGCCGTAACACCCGCCGTGTTCGAGAAATTTCTGCCATACGCTATCGCGCTCGATTGCGAGAACACCTGGAGCAAGAAATTCGAGCAGGAAGCGGCCGCTGCCGGCATAACGCCCAATACAAGCGGCTACTCACCCGGCTGGTATTCCGGCAGCAATTTCGGGCGCCTTGACGCCGCCGCGTTCGCTTCGTCGCTGGGCGCTTCCATGGCGAGCGCCGCGGCCGCCGCTTCGACAGCGCCAGGTTCGAGTTCCGGCAGCGGTGGGGGTGGATCGTCCGGAGGCGGTGGCGGCGGAGGCGGTGGCGGCGGCTGGTAACCCGCCCACGCAGAATTATCAGGTGCCGCGAAGTGCGTGCTTTCGCAGATGCCGCAGCAACGCCATTTCATCCAGCCGCGATTGCGAGCGCCGTGCTTCGGCCTCCGCGAGCCGCCGCGATTCCTGCTCTGCAGCGAGTTCCAGCCCCGTGAGTTCTTCCCGAGCCGCGCCCAGCTCGATATCACACTGCGCGCGCTCGCGGCCAATCTCCTTCAGACTGTCGTTGATCTTCTCACGGCGGCTTTCGATGGAGCGCAGGAACGAGGGGAAAGCAAGGCGCCCGATATCGCTATCGTTGGACCGCTGGCGTTCGCGGGCAACGGCATCCTGCAAGTCGGACAGCTTGCGCTCGAGGTCCCGGCGCATGGCATCGAGGGTGGACAGCTGGCGCGCCATTTCTTCGACCCTGAACCGCTTCAGCCGCAGCATCGATTCCTGCCGTCTCATTTTGTCCTCCGCTGCCCCGCCCGCGCGCCCTGTCCCAAGGCAAGACGGCGTGCCGTCCTTTCGCTACGGACACGCAAGGTCCGGTCCGGCCCGGCGGCGGCTGGCGCCGAGGCGGTGATGGGCGGTGCGGTCAGGGCGGTACGCAAACTTTTTTGTTCCTTGATCCTGCCACATCTTGCCCACAATCATTTAAGTGGCAGTAAACTTAACGAAGCGAATCAAAGGGATGGACCAAAAAAGGCGGAATTCCTCAAAAGCGGGATGGCCGAAATGTGGCGCAAGCCGATGTTAACCATTCTCCTTTACGGTCCGTCCATCGGTTAAACGCCCGCGATGTCTCGCGGGGGGAAAAGAGGGCAGTGACAGATGCGTGTGCTGTTGATCGAAGACGATAGCGCCATGGCGCGTTCGATCGAGCTGATGCTTCGATCCGAAGGGTTCAACATCTACACCACGGATCTGGGCGAGGAAGGCATCGATCTCGGCAAGCTCTACGATTACGACATTGTGGTGCTCGATCTGCAGCTGCCGGATATGAGCGGCTTCGAGGTGCTGAAAACTCTGCGGCTGGCGAAAATCCAGACGCCGGTGATGATTCTCTCCGGCAATGCCATCGTGGAATCCAAGGTGAAGGCGCTGGGCTTCGGCGCAGACGATTACATGACCAAGCCGTTCCACAAGGACGAGCTCGTCGCGAGAATCCAGGCCGTGGTGCGCCGCTCCAAGGGCCACTCACAATCGGTGATCACAACCGGCAAGCTCACCGTCAATCTGGATGCAAAGACGGTGGATGTGGACGGAAGCCGCGTGCATCTTACCGGCAAGGAATACCAGATGCTGGAGCTGCTTTCGCTGCGCAAAGGCACGACGCTCACCAAGGAGATGTTCCTCAATCACCTCTACGGCGGTATGGACGAGCCGGAACTCAAGATCATCGACGTGTTCATCTGCAAGCTGCGCAAGAAGCTGGCAGCCGCCACCAATGGCGACAACTACATCGAAACGGTGTGGGGCCGCGGTTACGTGCTGCGCGATCCGGACAGCAAGGAAGCCGCCGCCGCATAACGAACTTCTTCTGTCTTCTCCCAACTGGGCGCCCCTTCCGGCGCCCTTTTCGTTGCCGCTTCGGTGAGTCTAGGAGTTGCCGAAACGCTTCACCAATTCGCGCTGACCGGCAACGCCGGCCTTGGAATAGATGGCCTTGCTCTGGCTCCGCACGGTTTCCAGAGAAACCTGCCGGCGCTCGGCGAGCTCGCCGATGCGCATCCGTTGCAGCAGGAGGCCGGCCACTTCCGATTCCGCTTTGGTGAAGCCGAAACGGCTGGCCAGCAGCAGCGGATCGTTTCGTGGCCGCTCATTCACAATGAGAAGCGCGGCAGCGCCGAGACCGATGTCGCATCGGTCCCGCGGTAGCGGTATCGCCTGTGCCGTGGCCGCCACCTGCCCCCTGGGATCCGTCAGCGGCACGCAAGCATGAGGATCGGGTGCTGTGCCAGGCTGGTGCCGCGCGGCAAACAGGATGGCACGTTCCAGTGCGGCGGTCGCTGTCGCGTTTCGCGCCTGAACCGCACTGCTATGCAGGCGTAGCAAGTTCCCCGAGCGCGCGAGCAACTCAGCCTTCTCGCTCTTTGCGATCACCCGGCCAAACACATCGCAAACGAACGCTGCAACCGACATGGCGCCAAACGCCCCTGCCAAGAGCGCTGCACCGTCATACGCAACCTTCAGAGCATGGTGCGCAGCGACGGTCGCGCCACTACAGATGCGATGAAAGATGGCACGGTCTTCCGCTCCGATCGGCCCCTGACTCGCCGAGCGCAAGGAGACGAAAAACAGCCTGGTTTGCCGCGTTTGCAGGAGTTTGTAGGTACAAAGGTGTGGAACGTCATAGCGATCATGAATATCGCCGACGATGGGATGGCGGCGCCGTTCTTCCGGCGTGACAATTTCCCAATCCGCGAATCCGTCACCCGGCTTCATTCGGGAAGCAGCGCGCATGTAGGGGTTCACGCGAGGGTCCGCTCCGCCGGCAGCGAGCCACTCCGAGTCGTCGATCGCTTCCGAGTACTGATTATCGGAGACCTTGCCCGTCCAGTCCCAAGCGAAGAATTGGCCGACGCTTCCATGCGTCGCAGCACTCATCGCCTTGAGTGCAGGCACCCATTGGCTGGAATCGAACGGGGCAAGCTCCAGATGCGCGAGCGCCACGCGCGTGGCCTGTGCCTGATCTTGTCGGCCGATCCCCACACTGCCCCCCCACAACACCGGTCAGTGTCGCGGCATTGCTTCACCCTAACAGGTGATGACGAAGACGCAAAGGGAGTGAACCCTTTTGCCTTGCGCGCAAATCGCAGGCGCCGCGCAAAAAGACAAAACCGTGAGGGAGGAGCAAATGAGAAAGCTATTTTTGGCAAGCAGTGCGCTGGCCGCGTCGGTAATGATGGTGGACATCGGGCTCGCCGGCACCCTCATTCCGGTCGTTCCTCCACCGGGAAGCACCTACACCGCCGTGTTCGGCATCAACGACAACGACGTCATCGTGGGAAGCCGGTTCGATTCCGCGGGCGTCGAACACGGCTTTTTCGGCACGCTCGATGGGAACTACACCCCGATTGAGGTCACCGGCCAGCCCGATGTGATCGGAACCGAGCCGCGCGGCATCAACAATGAGGGGTTCATTGCCGGCACTGCCTACGCGAACGGTTTCTGCTTCGGCTACGAATTTCTGCGGAAGCCGAACGGCATGATCGGCCTTTTCAAGAACGACGACGGTGTCCCGCTGGATGGCACTGCGCAGGGCATTACGGTGAATGCCCAATCGTCCGGCGACTATTTCACGAACGGTTGCGCGAACCGCACCGGATATTACGCGAAAGGCGGTAACTACAAGCATGACCTGAAGCTTTCCGTCGATGCCCCCATTGTGCGCGTGCGCGGCATCAACAAGTCGCTGACATACTCCGGCGCCTTCAATGACAGCGCAGGCGTGCTGCACGGCTTCCTGCTGCAGAATGGCGTCACGAAGGTGATCGATTACCCGTCGAAAAAGTCAGTCGGCTCCGGTTTTCAGGCGATCAACGACAAGGGGCTGGTGACCGGCGGCTGGAGTGATGCGGACGGGGGCAATCATCCCTTCACCTACGACTCTTCGTCCGGAACCTTCACGCCGTTCACGCCCAAAGAACTGACCGGATTCGTGACATTATGGGGGCTAAACAATTCCGGACTGCTCGCTGTCCAGACAGACGCCGGAATTTCGTACATCTATTGCCCGCGAAAGAAGAGCAGGTGTCCCAAAGGCGGCAGCGCGACCGTGGGTGTGAAACCTTCCCTTGCGGCGAGCCCGCGGATTTCGCCTTGAACGTGCTGCGCGATCCGGACAGCAAGGAAGCTGCCGCCGCATAACTAACGGGGCATCTGCGGTCCGGTTTTGATGGGCCGCCATAGCCGTGCTTCATTTGCACCCTGCAACGGATTCGCAAGCGACGTGCGGACTGACGGCTTGGCACCT
>JAICVV010000293.1 GCA_025935155.1 Alphaproteobacteria bacterium | reverse complement strand
TACCTGTCCCGCGCGCGGGCAGCAGGTTCGGCCGCCGTGCTCGGCAACCGCACGCCGGTGAAACCGGTGCTGGACGATCTCGCCCGCACGCTTGAACGCATTCATGGAAATCGCGCGCTCTCGATTTCCGCGGATGCGCCGGATGGCCTCTTTTTCCGTGGCGAGCGTCAGGATTTCGAAGAGATGGCCGGCAACCTGATGGACAATGCTTGCAAGTGGGCTGAAAGCCGCGTGATGGCAAAGGCCGTGCGGCTCCCGGATGGCGAGTTGGAGCTTTGCGTGGACGATGACGGTCCGGGGCTCGATCCGGAAGAGCGGGCGCTCGTTGGCGAGCGCGGCGAGCGGCTGGATGAAAGCGTGCCCGGCTCCGGTTTCGGGCTTGCGATCGTGCGCGATATCGCCGGGCTTTACGGCGGCTCGCTGGAACTGGGCGCCTCTCCCCTCGGCGGCCTGCAGGCCCGCCTGAAACTGCCCCGCACTGCCTAAGACGAGGTTGGTTTGAAATGTAGTTGCGACAGGCGATTACAAAATATTCACTCGTAAATCTTCACGAAAGAGCGCGCAGTAGTGGCGAAGGGTCGGGGGACCAATCGGCACAATCGCAGTCTGCGTATGCCCGCTTTGTAAACGGCGGGCGCCTTTGCGCTCCCTTGTCTCTCTTTTCGAAAAACGGGGAGGTCATCATGCTTAAGACCATTCTTTACATTGGTGCGTCGCTGTTTCTCTGCGGCCTGTCCACCGGCGCCGGCAGCGCAACCCTCATACCCATCGTGCCAGTTCCGGGGAGTTGCGACGGATGTACGGGTGTCATTGGTATCAACAACAACAATATTATCGCGGGAACCTACAGTACGCCTGACTTCGTGCAGCACGGCTATCTGGGGCCGCTGGATGGGAGCGATTACGTCACGTTCGATTACGGCGGCAACGCCACCGCGACAGAGGCGCGCGCGATCAACGACGATGGCTGGGTTACCGGCATGGGAATAGACGAAGATTGCTCCCCATTCGGCCTGTGTGAATTTGTCCGCCAGCCGGATGGCACCATCCTGAACATCGAAAAGGACGGCGCAATACTTCAAGGTACGGTCCAGGGGATAACCACCGGAGAAAATCTGGTTGGCGACTACGGTACCCAGGACGGTAAGTTTGGGTATCAAGGCCAAGGCGGCAACTATATGCAGGATTTCGCATTGCCCTGTTGCACGGCCGATGCCGTCAGGCCGCGCGGCATCAACGCATCTGGCGCGGTGGCGGGCTACTACTTCTCCAACCGGACGCACGGGTTCGTGTTTCAGAACGGAATTGCGATGAAGATCGATTATCCGGACACGAAGGCGCACTTCACCTTCGTTGAGGGGCTAAACGACAAGGGATTGGTCGCCGGCAGTTGGACCAACAAACGCCAAAGAGTTACTCACGCGTTCAAGCTAAATACGGCCACTGGTACCTTTACATCGCTTGACGTTCCGGGAATGCACTTCGTCACGCAGGCATGGGCTCCAAACAATGCGGGTCTCATTCCATTGGACTCCGATGCAGGCGTCTACATCTACTGCCCGCGCAAGAAGAGCAAATGCCCTGCGGCGGCCAATGCGATCGAGATTCCAGACGCGCCGTCGATCCGCATGCCCGCCTCGTATTTTCACATGCAATCCTGTCGCCGTGGCTGCACGGAGCGGGGTGCCGCCACTCGCGCGAATGCCGGACGGATGCTGGATACAAGGCGGCGGAAGCTGCGGCCCTCCCTGCGGATGAGCCCTTAGAGGTTTGCCATTCTGGCACGGCTTGGGCCAGGAAGAGCGGGCGTTCGTTTGCAAGCGCGGCGCGAGTCTCGATGAAGGCGTGCCGAATTGCTGTCTTCAGCGCGGCTCAGCGCGACCGTTCACATAGCTCAAAACCGGAGCCATTTTGTCATGAGCCCGCAGGCGAACATATTCTGTCTTTTATTTAATTCTTAGACTTTCGGCGCCTGGGCGGCAGGTGTTAGTGTTTGCAACTGCGTCCATGGGGGGCGCATTCCGGCGGCATCTGCCGTCACACAAGGAGGGGGATCATGAGGAAGATTGTTCAAGGCGCGCTCGCGCTTGGTCTGCTGGCGCCGCTGCCCGCGTTTGCCGCAAGCCCGTTCGATGGCACCTGGAAAACGGATGTCAGCTCGGCGCAATTGCCGAAAAAACCGAATGTGTATGAGCTGAAGAACGGCACCTACATCTGCAAGACCTGCACACCGCCGGTCACCGTTCAGGCTGACGGGATGGATCATCCGGTCACCGGCCACCCGTATTACGACACCGAAGCTGTGAAGGTCGTCGACGATCGCACCATCCAGATCACCGAAAAGAAGAACGGCAAGGTGGTTTACACCGGCACCGATACTGTTGCGCCGGACGGCAAGACGATGAACTTCGAATTCTCCGACTCCAGCGCGTCCAATGCGGCACCGGTCGTCGGCAAAGGGACCGCCATGCGCGTGGCCGCAGGCCTCGCCGGCGCACATGCCGTTTCCGGGTCATGGCACACCGTCAGCTATTCGACCGTGTCGGACAATGGCCTTACGCAAACGTTCAAAGTCGATGGCAACACCATTTCGATGACGACTCCGACGGGCCAGCAATACAACGCGACGATGGATGGAAGCTCGGCGCCGATGAGCGGCGATCCGGGCATCACGACCGTCTCCGTGAAGAAGCTGGCGGCCAACAGCATCCGTGAAACCGACAACCGTGGAGACAAAGTGGTCGGCGTCACCACAATGACGGTTTCTCCGGACGGCAAGACAATGAAAGTCGTGTTCGAGAACAAGGAACGGGGCACGACCATGAGCTACAAGGCGATGAAGCAGTAGCTGCCGGCTTGCATCCATATCGCTGGTTGGGAAGAGGGGTGGGCCGGGTCCATAACCGGCCCACCCTTTCACTTTTCGAGGTTCGATCTTGCCGCTGCCCAATTGGAGTAAGGCGGCGAATAGAAAGGCCCTGTTAACGCTGGTCCGTTAGCTTGCGCATCTGGTGCGGTCCCGGTCCGGCGGCCGCCCAGTCTGGGGTTACGGCATGGCGTCACGCGACAAAATGGATTTGCTAAGGGCGTTTCTCGGCTCCTTGCCGCGCGGCACGGCCGGCAATGTGGCGCGAGCGGTGGAAATGGACCGCATGAACGACGGTCAGGTCCTGCCGCACGAGCTCATTCTGGAATCCCTGCGGCCATCGCTGCGCGAAGACGATACGCCGGAGCGCGCCCCGACGCCGCTGCGCCTGTTTTGCCGCCCGTTCGAGGATTTACTTGTCAGTGGCGCCTCTCCGAAGAAGCAGAAGGGGCGCATAGCGCGTGGGTCGATTACGCCAGTATGGAACTGGCTCTCCCAGGAGCTGATTCCGGCTTCGGCGACGGCGTATTCACTGG